>JALZCN010000504.1 GCA_030863045.1 Actinomycetota bacterium
CCTTTGATCACAGCCTGCCAGTTCGCCTCGTATGCGAGGTACCCCCGCTTCGGAAGGCCAAACCGTCGGTGGGGTGAATGGCTCATGAAGTACCGCTAAATAAACTTAATCCAGCCAGTCGGAGTAATCACCCTGATCGTTAATGGAGTGCACACTGACGAGGAGTGTCAGTGTCAGGCGCCAAATGTGGTGTCGCTTGATCAAGGCTCGCGAAGGCATGGCGGTCATGGTTGCAAGCAGCCTCGACCATGTAGCAGTCCTGTAACATACGGAACTGCACCGAGGCGAGCAGTCACGACTCATTGTCCCGCATCCTTCGGTCGATCATCAGGAAACATTGGCACACGGTTAATCCCGAACCTGAGACGAGCGTCGTCCGCCGTCATGCCCATCAAGTGCACATGCCAAGTCACTTGCCATAGGGTCGCTTTCCTGTGAACCGCCGAGTGCGCCTACCGCTTTGCTCGCAAACGCGCTTGACGCCCAGTCCCGCCGGGGCACGTTGTCGTTTTGGCGCTGCAGCGCCGCTCAACATGCAGAGACGTGCCAGCGGTGGTCGTTTCCCACGATACCGATCGGTCTTGTCAGGTCAACCTCTGTGGCACACGTAACCCAAGTGCTGCGGCCCGCGAGCTGAGTCCTTCGTCACACCCGGGACCGTCTTCGTCAGGAAGCCGCTGTCTGCTGGACGCCACGGCACCGCCAGGGTTGTGCCGCCGGAGCGTATGGACTCAAAGCCGCTTTCGGTCAGCCAGTCGCGCCCGGAACGCCTCCGGCTGAGCGGCGTACTGCACATCGACGAAAAAGTCCTTAAGAGCGACCGGCGCACGTGACACGACAGAATGGCATCTCGAGCCACGAACAGCTCAGGGTCTCAGCCCGAACCGGGCGGCGGCGGCCCGCAGTGGGGCGAGCCGGCCCCGGATGGGCACCGTCCACAGTGGGTGCCCGCACAGTCCCCAGCTGCCCAGCAGCGCGTCGGCGGCGAGGAACCCGCTGGTCGCGGCACGTTCCATGAGCGCAACGGGGAGGTCGACCCGGGTGAGGTCACCGGCGAGTACGAGAGCCGGGTCCGGAGTGGTGACGGACGGCCGGTCGGCGAAGGTTCCGGGCGCGAACAGTGGGCAGTCAGCACGGACTTCGTGACGCTCGTCGACGATGCCGGCGGTGGCGGTCTCCGGGTAGATCCGCCGCAGTTCCTCGACCAGCCGGCGCTTGGCCTGCTCCGGGTCTGAAGTCAGCGCGTAGGCGTGCAGTTCCACCACCGAACCGCCGGTGCGGCGCGCCCAGCGGGCCGCTTCACCCTCGAAGCGTTCCAGCACGCTGACGTTGTCCAGTGGTCCGAAGCCACTGGTACCGAGGAAGCCGGGCCGGTCTGGACGGACCGGGCGGTCCAGCCACAGCCGGGACACCAGGAACGGTGGGGCGGTGCGCAGCCGAGCGATACGTGCCCGCCAAGCCGGTTCGCCGAGTTCGGGAGATGCCTCGAGCATCATTTGCAACCCAGTGACATCGGTGGCGAGCACCACGGCGTCGACGTCAGAACCGCTGTCCCCGGTTTGGACAGCGAAGCGACGCTGGCGCCCTGGTATCACCTGTTCGACGGCCACACCAGCGTGGACCACCGCGCCGAGCTCGGCCAGGTAGTCGCCCATCGGATCCCACAGCGCGTGCGGGAACGGCTCGGCGGTGACGTCGAACACCAGGCCCTCGGCCGAGCCCAGGAAGTAGATGTGGAACATCGTGGCCAGCTCGGCCGCCGAGAGGTTGCGGGGATCGGCGAAGAAGCTGCGGGAGAACACCGAGAACGCCAGGTGTCGGGCCGCATCTGGGAAGCGCACCCGCTCCAGGAACGTCATCGCGTCCTGGTCGTCCAACCGCCAGTACACCTCCGGCACCGAGACGTCCACCAGCGGCAGCGCGGCCACCGGGTCGATCCGGGTGACCAGGTCCCGCCACTGGAAGGTGGGACTGGCCAGCGCGAAGGCCAGCGCGTTCCACGGTGGGGTGCGCGGCAGCCCCTTGAAGGTGTCCCGATGGCCGCCGGCGTCGACCAGCGGGTAGTCCGCCATCGGCACCAGCGCCCGGCCCAGCGGATCGGCCCGGTGCAGCAGCGCACGCAAGTTGTAGTACTGCCGAAAGAAGGCATGGAATCCGCGGCTCATGGTCACCGTGGACCCGTCGGACAGCATGGTCGGCCACCCACGCAGCCGGCCGCCGAGCTGAGGCTCCCGCTCCAGCAGCTGCACCTGCACACCGCGCTCGGCCAGCGCCACGGCGGCCGCGATGCCGGCGATGCCACCGCCGACCACGGCGACCCGGGGAGCCGGCCCCGCGGGTCGCAACCGACCACCCCGCGCGGGGTGCAGCACGGCCCGGCGATCCCGTCCTGGGCGTTGCCCGTTGCCCGTCACGGTGC
>JALZCN010000423.1 GCA_030863045.1 Actinomycetota bacterium
GCCCTACGTAGTGACAGCGTGGGAACAAGGAGTTCTGCACGCGGGGGGCTTCCTCGTCGGCTTCTTCGGGTTGCTTGTCGGCAGCAAGGTCGTGCTTGCGATCATCCTCTCGCGGGCACGCCGGCGAGTAAGCCAGCGTGCTTACCGCGGCCTTCTCGCCGGCGCTGCCGTGCTCCTACTCATCGCGAGCGTCGCCCTGTTGGCTGAGTACCTCCCTCAAGTCTTTCATTGAGGCAATCGCAGGTAGCGCCGTCGACGTGCTCCACAAGGGGAACCTCCCGCGGACGCCCGGTTTCCGGACAGCGTGTTGGGCGGCTAACCGAGATCGGCAGGCGTTGAAGGAGCGGATGCCTCACCGCCCATTGTTGCTGGATCACAATTCCTAGCGAGAGTTTCTGCATGGACAGAATCCCGTCCATGCAGGAAGTCATGGTCGCTTTATTAATCGGCTACGCCCGGGTATCCACCGATGAACAAGACCTCACAGCGTAACGCGCCGCTTTCCAGCAGCTGGGTGTTGGTCGGTCACGGATTTAGGTGACCATGGGCTGACCGGCACCAACCGGCATCGGCCTGGGCGGCCAGCTCCCGCGTCCGATAACTCACCCGCCGGCGCGCCAGCACCCGCGAGTCGTGCCTGCCACCACGGCGGCCTGCTTGTCATCGGCCGCGTCGATCCCCACGGACGCGTTCTCCGCCGGCAGCAACACGCATAACCGAGCGAGCCGGTCGTTGCGGTTGCGATCGCCCCGGGACAGCGCAATACCGTCGGTCACAGACGTCCTCCTCGATGCGTGGGATACCAAGCCCGACAGACTGCATCAGGAGGACGTCTCCACATCCGGCACTGCCACGCTGAATGCGTTACTAGCGGACGACGTCCGACCATGCCGATGTCAGGAAGTCGTGGGCCTTGCTCCGGTGGCCGTCTGACTGGAGTCGTAGCTGGAGGCCGTGCAGCGGCTCGTGCCCGGAATCACCACTAGTCGGGTCGTCCGGGTGAGTGTTTTGTCTTGGGGCGGGCGCGGAGGTGTGCGCGTTCACCCTGCCTGCCGAACAGGCTGAGAAATTCGACCGGTTCAGCACCGGTGGCGCCGAACCAGTGCGGTACGCGGGTGTCGAACTCGGCCGCTTCGCCAGGTGAGAGCACCAGATCCTGTTCACCGAGGACGAGCCGCAGCCGTCCATTGAGGACATAGAGCCATTCGTAGCCCTCGTGGGTCTGTGGATCGGCGGGCGGCTGCGTGCCGGGATGACGAGCTTGTAGGCCTGGATGCCGCCGGCCCGGCGGGTCAGGGGCAGCATGGTCATGCCGTGGCGGGTGATCGGACGCAGGTGGATGCGCGGGTCTCCGGTGGGTGGGGCGCCGACGAGTTCGTCGAGCGTGACCCCGTGGGCCCTGGCCAGGGGGAGGAGCAGTTCGAGGGTCGGCCGGCGGGCACCGGACTCCAGCCGCGACAGGGTGCTCACCGAGATGCCCGTCGCCGCCGACAGGTCGGCCAGCGTGGTCTCGCGCTGCCGGCGCAGGGCACGGAGCCGGGGTCCGACCGCGCCGAGCGCCTGATCGAGATCGCCGCCCATGGCGGGCAGTTTGCCATATTAGCAACAAAGCTTGCCACTGTGGGCGGTGGGCATGCATGGTCGCCGTGGAGGTGGTCGCGGTGACAGATGAGTTGAAGGACGGCTATGACGTGGTGGTGGTCGGCGGTGGTGCCGCGGGGTTGAGCGGAGCCCTGATACTGGCCCGGGCGCGGCGGTCGGTGGTGGTGATCGATGCCGGCACCCCCCGCAACGCCCCGGCCGCGGGCGTGCACGGGCTGCTGGCCCGCGACGGGATCCCGCCGGCAGAGCTGTTGGAGCGGGGGCGGGCGGAGGTCCGCAGCTACGGCGGCCAGGTGGTGTCCGGCGAGGTCGGCGCCGTGGTTCGGAACGACGACGGGTTCGCGGTGACGCTGGCCGACGGCCGGACGGTCCGGGCGCGCCGGCTGCTGGTGTCCACGGGGCTGGTGGACGAGCTGCCGGACATCCCAGGGCTGCGGGCCCGGTGGGGCCGGGACGTGCTGCAC
>JALZCN010000433.1 GCA_030863045.1 Actinomycetota bacterium
CACGGAAGCCGTCCACCCACAGCCACAGATGAATCCACCCCATAGCGCCAGTCAGGGCTGCGCCGAGTAACCAGCCGGCCAGCAGCAGCGCCGACCGGCGTGACCGCCTGTGCCGGCCCCTTGCGTACGCCTTCATCTCCTAGCCTCCGGCACTACTCGCGCCCGCGCCGCCGAGGTGAGAGTCGCGCTCATCGCCATCCCACCTGTACGCCGTCCCACCGGTATTTGGGTCACATCTTGCCAGCGGCTGCAGCGTCACGATGTAGCTCGGTAACTCGCCGGCTGACTTGGCCGCCGGTTCGCTTCGGGGCGAGACCGCCCACACTCACCTCAGCTCGTTTCGCGTCCGCTGAAGAACGGCGAAAGTAGAACGACCTGTGCTCGTGCTGAGGCTGTGGCCGCTTGCCGACCCGCCGTGATCATCAAGTTGGCGTTCGGTGGCGCCACTCGCCGCGCGCCCGTGCTGATTTTGCGTGTACGATAGGCGGCCACGGACAAGCCGAAGTGCCCAAGTCAGGAAGGGGCTTATGAGCGCCTACAGGCTTCCCGACCTGCCGTACAGTTACGACACGCTCGAACCCTACTTCGACGCGCAGACCATGGAGTTACACCACCTCCAGCACCACCGTCGCTACGTTGATCGCCTGAATGCAGCACTGACCACCACGGCAGGCTTGCGATCAGTGGGCGAGCAGTCAGCCGAGGGCTTGCTGCGGAACATTGGGAAGGTTCCCGACGACTCCCGTAATGCGGTGCGCAACTATGGCGGCGGGCACGCGAATCACTCCCTGTTCTGGACGATCTTGAGTAAGGATGGTGGGGGAAAGCCCTCTGGCCGCCTAGCCGAGGCCATCACCGAAGAGTTCGGTTCCTTCACCGCTTTTCGAGAACGATTCTCGGCAGTCGCGACTTCCCATTTCGGCAGCGGCTGGGCGTGGCTGGTGCGGGCGCGCAACCGCCTGGTGATCTACAGCCTCCCCAACGAGGACTCCCCGCTGACTGCGGATGAGACACCGATCCTTGGGCTCGACCTGTGGGAGCACGCGTACTACATGCGGTACCCGGCCGCACGCGACGACTATGTCGAGGCCTTCTGGAACATCGTGAACTGGGAAGAGGTAGACCGTCGATTCGAGGGGGCAACGCGACCGTAGGCCAGCCGGATCGCTGCCGATGAGTACCGGGCGTTCCCTTGAGCGGCCGGAGGCAGGTACGGTTTCTACGTCTGTCCCCTTAACCCGATGCATCGGAGAGGGTGCGTAAACATGAGTGACGAGCACAAGAACGCAAACCCGGCAAAACCCCTGGCCAGCGAGGGCGCGGAGGCGCTGTCCGCGCTGCGTGGCATCTGGCAGGCACAGGGTCAGTCCAGCGCCGATCTTGACGAGGCGTGTGGCAACACGAAAACATGCAAGAACATGGAAACGGTCGGTTTCCAAGGGCTGGTTGATGATGACGAGACAGCGGCCAAGGCCAACCCGTCGGTGGGCAACAACCTGCGCGCCGCGTGGAAGACCAAGCTTGAACGCGAGGGCAAGCTGAGCTCTGAAAGCGTCAGCGTGCGGGATATCGTCTTCGGCTCGTCGGACCAGAAAGACTAGCTAACCACCGCTCGTTTCGAGCAGCGATCAGATAACGAAAGGACACGGCTCATGTTCGGACGCAAGAAGCCAACGCTCAACGACAACAAGCCCATTGAGAAATCCACTGAGTCGAACCGCACCACCTCATACCGGGTGGACCAGGACGCCGCGCCGCCCCCCACCGGCATACCGAGAACGACGTCCTACGTAAACGCTATGCAACGGAACACCCGGGGTTACGAAACCATCAACTGAGACCGGGCGGGGATCTGGCTTTGACGGCTCGATCCCCCTCTGGGCCCGTGGTGTCGGCCGACGTCAGGATCGACTCGCGGACGCATCGACCGCCAGCGTTGTCAAGGAGACACTCGATGAACCTGCCGAATACCGTCGCGGAACTTACTGAAACGTTGCGTCGAGGCGATTACCTGGCGGATCGAGGATTGGCGACGGCAGTCTTCGTGGCGATGTCCCTGCAGCGGCCCATCCTCCTCGAAGGCGAGGTGGGCGTCGGCAAGACTGAGATCGCCAAGGTGCTGGCCTCGGTGTTAGGGCGCAAGCTGATCCGGTTGCAGTGCTACGAGGGCATCGACACCAACCAAGCACTCTACGAGTGGGACTATGCCCGTCAGCTGCTTTACATCCGGGCTTTGTCGGATCGGGATGTCACTGGCGAGGAAGCGGTCGAGAAGTTGTTCGGTCCAAGGTTCCTCCTTGAGCGTCCCCTGATGCAGGCCATCCAGACAGGCGACCAGGCCGTGTTGCTGATCGACGAGGTCGATCGTGCCGACGACGAGTTTGAGGCTTTCCTGCTGGAGGTGCTGTCCGACTTCCAGATCAGCATTCCTGAAGTGGGCACCATCAAGGCAGATCATCCTCCGTTGGTGGTTTTGACCTCGAACCGCACCCGAGACCTGCACGACGCGCTGAAGCGGCGCTGCATGTACCACTGGATCGGTTATCCAGACCCCGACCGTGAGGTTGAGATTGTCACCGTTCAGGCACCCGAGGTATCTGAAGCCCTCGCCCGCAAGGTGGTGGCAGCGGTCAACCGGCTCCGAGAGATGGATCTTGCGAAGCCGCCGGGTGTCGCCGAAACCATCGACTGGGCCCGCACCCTGTCGTTCCTTGGAGAGAGCAGCCTGAGTGCCAGCACCGCTGACGTCACCCTCGGGTCGATCATCAAGGACCGCGATGACCTGGAGCTGGTACGGGACAACCTCGCGGAAGTGACGTCCAATGCCTGAGACGCCTCACGGATCGTTCTGACGCCGATGTCGCGTACTCGCAATGGGTTCACGACCGTACTCGTCGAGTTCGGCCGCGCGCTGCGCTCGAAGGGATTGGCCGTCGGCTCGGGTGACATTCTGACTTACTGCGCGGCAATGGCGCCACTGGATCCAACGGATCTGGTTGATCTGTATTGGGCCGGGCGGACCACCATGATCGTGCGGCGCGAGGACATTCCCGTCTACGACGAGGTGTTCAGGGCATTTTTCCTCGCCTCCGACAGCCCCGTACAGAAGATGCTGAAAATCAAGGCGCAAGCCGCGGTCAACGCGGAAGCACCCTTCGAAATCCCGGCCACGGAACCCTCAGGAAAAGATCAGCAGGAGGAGACCCTCCTCGGCCTGATGGCATCGAACGTCGAGACCCTCAAGCACCGGTCCTTCGGTGAGTGCACCGAGGAAGAGCTTGCCGCGATACGACGCATCATGGCGCGCATCAAACTCACGCCCCCCAAACGTCGCACCCGTAGAACCAGGACGTCAACCGACGGGCGAAAGCCGGACATGCGCCGGACGATCCGGGAGTCACTGCGCACCAACGGCGAGATGGTCGACCTGTACTGGCGGCGGCGGCGCGTGCGACTGCGTCCGCTTATTCTGATTCTTGACGTGTCCGGATCGATGTCGGACTACTCTCGAGCGTTGTTGCAGTTTGCCTACTCCGCCAAGCGCGCCTCCGGCAAGGTCGAGGTGTTCTGCTTCGGAACGCGGCTGAGCCACGTGACCAAGCCGCTGCAGAGTCGCAAGCCGGACGAAGCGCTTGATCGTGCCGCGAAGCTCGTCGTCGACTGGGAAGGCGGCACCCGGATCGGCGACGCGGTCGACAGATTCGTGCGCAAGTGGGGCCGCAGAGGGATGTGCCGCGGCGGGGTCGTCGTGATCTGCTCCGATGGCCTTGATCGGGGCGACCCCGAATTGCTCTCTGACGCCATGGAGCGGCTGTCCCGGCTATGCCACAACATCGTGTGGATGAACCCGCATAAGGGCGACAACGCCAACTACCAGCCACAGACGGTGGGCATGATGGCAGCGGAGCCGCACATCGACGTGCTCCTGTCCGGTCACGACCTGAGCAGCCTTGAAGAACTCGCGACCCTGCTTCCCAAGCTCGGTTAGGGGGACACCAGACCATGTTGATGAGGTGGAGCGTCGGTATCGAGGTCCAGGGTGACCGCATCATGAAAGTCGAAGAAGTCGTCGAGTTGGCCGATGCCGTTGCACCAATTAGCGGCATCGCGACCGGTATCGGCACAAACCGCTATGGCGCACAGGTGGTCGTGTTCGCCGATAATCGTGAGGATGCGATCGCAAGGGGTAAAGAACACTTCGCTAACGCAGTACAGAAGGCGGGGTTACCTGTCTACCCAATCGTTCGCGTCGAAGCGATCAGCGAAGACGACGACGAGGCAGACCCCGACGACCTGTAGAAGCGAAGTGGTCGCGCGGCTCCTATACACTCGACAACATCGATGATCTCATAAACAACACAAGGATGTCTCAGATGAACACGCAGGCCGGGACATGATTCGCCTCGGATCGCTCGCCGGTTACTCCTTCGAGGGCCCGCGAATCCTCGGCGGCTGGACGGCACCGCCAAGGCCAGCGGTTTTCGCCATCATGTACAAGCCGGATCCCGATAACAAGCCAGACAAGTACGCGGTGATCTACGTTGGCCATGCCGATAACATGGCCGAGGCCGGCTTCCCGTTCAAGCATCCGCGGGCCAACTGTTGGATAGCCCGAGCCGGCTCGCGATGGAAGCTGCATATCTGCACCTACGAGGTGCAAGGATGGGCGCGACCGCACCGCGAAGAGATCACTCAGGAGCTTGCCGCCATCTACAACCCGCACTGCAACGAGGTGAAGTACGACAAGGCGTGGGATGACCACTGGATCGGGGCGTATCAGTCCGAGCTGACCGGCCCGCTCGCCCAACGGGGCCCCGACAACCGCGAGCGTCCCCAGTAACCAACCAGTAAGGACCTTTGGGTCAACATCAAAGTGGGGCAGCGCCCCACACATGTGGAACGCTGCCCCACTATATTGCTGGACTCCACGTTGCTACCGAAATGGAGTATCGACCGGCCAGCCGGCGCTAATGCTGGCGGCCGCGGAAACCTACCGTGTCCATCAGACGAGACCGACGCCGTCCCGAGGCCGGCACATTGGTGTGCCCGTTGACCGGAGCTGGCGTGGGAGGAGCCAACTTGGCGGCGATACGCTCAGCACCCCCGTACAACAGCGGGAGCGCACCGGCCACCACTCCACCCGTCCGGTTGATGTGCTCGACTTCAGGAATAATCACCTCGGCCTGCTTGACGATCGTTTTCACGTTACCCAAGCAGTCGTCGAGATTGTCGGCGATGCGGTTGAGCAGCACACCAATGACGAATAGGTAGAATGCGAGAACAGCAATCAACAATGCGATGACGACTACCGTCAGGGTGACAAGCATTTTTAACCCTTTCCAGTCGGCGTTCCCGAACCAGTCAAAACCCTGGTCAGGAACAGGTGATGCTGCAGGCCCTCTGCCAGCACCGCGTCGACCCGGTCAGCCGTGATAGGAATAAGCGCAGCGTTAGCGGTGTTCTCCGGGATGGCCCGTAGGGTATCCCGTACACCCACTACACTTCGGTCGATGGACCTTACCGACGCCAGGAGTGTGGTCAGCAACAAGATCACCACGACGACCACGACGAAGGCCATACCTATCGCGACCCACCAAAAGGTGATTTCTTCAGGCGGATATCCAGCTGGCATCACTAACCTCCTAACCGCGCTCGTCCGCGTTCGAGACCCCCGATGATGACCTCAGCATGATCGATCGTCTGCCGTAGGTCCGCCAACGGGAGTGTGTTCCGATATGACTGTTGCAGCGCCGCGTTGATCTGTGGCGCTTGACGCGCGATCCGCGCAGCGAGAACCAGGACCGGCGCTACCAGCGCGACCACCACGGAGATGACCACGACAGCAATCGCGAATCCCAAGTACCAGCCGAACAGGTTCGCCTCACTGGGGCCGGGCGCCTGTGCCGCGAGCAACACCATCCCGCAGCCCTCCTTTCGGTAGCAATATTTCTACGAAGTCACAAGACCTAGCGGTCAGTTGTAGATGTCACACAAGTGGCCTCCAGATAACCCAACAGCGTCTGGGTCGCCGTCTGAACATTGTGGACTTCCTTGAGGTGATTGGCGACCTGCCGCATCAGGTAGTCCTTGTCGTTCGAAGTAAATTGCGAACTACATTCCTGGTGGCCGCAGTTGAACTCGTGCATCTAGGCGCTCCTTGGATCGATTCCAACGCCACACTTCACG
The DNA here is from genome assembly GCA_030863045.1 of Actinomycetota bacterium. Lineage (GTDB taxonomy): Bacteria > Actinomycetota > Actinomycetes > Mycobacteriales > Pseudonocardiaceae. Next base: position 6,187 of record JALZCN010000433.1, read on the forward strand.
TGGGCTTTGGCCCTAAACCTGTTCTGCCATAGCTCGCACCGGCGCAAGGTTGGCGTTGACCGAAGGAATAACCTCCGGAACAGTTCTCGTCTGGTAGGCGATCGCATTCACGCCGACAATGATCGCACCAAGTGTCCACGAGACGTGTCTCAGCTGAGCAATCACCTTCAACAGCGAGAGGCCGACAACGGCCACGATCAGTGCGACGGCCAGCAGGGTGATCCACGCGGCTGCAGGCATGGTGTCCTCCTCATTCCTCAATAGTGTCGCTTCAGGCCCGTGTTCGTAGTCTCTCATCCGCCCAGCAGCGCGCCGACACGCTTCACGTAGCGGGTCGCGCCGATGGAGACTTCCTTGACGGTGCTGTCAGTCTCAGCCAACAGAGTTGGAAGGTTGTCAAGCTCCCCCGTCAAGATGACGCCGTTGTACAGAATGTCATCCACTGTCTTGCGGATTCGATCCACTGGCGTGACGATACGGTTCATCAGCACCACGACGATGGGCAACACCACGAAGAGCAGGATCAAATTACCAATCCACCACAAGATCATCTTCGGCCTCTCTTTCGCTCACGCTCGTCATTAAGAGCTCCGACCGAAAAGCCGGCCGAAGAACCGTTTTAGGGCCGTCATCATAGCTTGCATGCCGATGCTAAACCCCTTGACTGGTACCGCTTCACGCTTGACGGCAGCTTCGCCGCGGGAGGCCCGCCCAATGTCGTCCGCGATGCATTTCGCGAAACTTCGCATAATTACGCTGGTGACGTCTTGGACCATTCCTCTGCCGAACTGGGCAGCTGCGCCGGAGAGCTGGATATCCTGAGCTACCTTGACGCGGGTTCCTGAGCCGGAGGGCACCATCGTCGATGTCACCTTCATGGTGGCCTGGCCTTTACCTTTTTCCTCGGACCCGGACGCGTCCATCACGATCCGCTTGGCCGACTCATTGCGCTCTACGATCTGGGCGGTGCCTGCGAATTGGAGTTTCACCGGCCCCATCTTCGTCGTGACTCGCCCTTTGTACACGTCGCCATTGACGTCGGTGAGCTCGGCACCTGGTAGGCAAGGTGCGATCCGGGGCACGTCCTGCATGTGCTTCCACACCTGCTCGACCGGCGCAGCAACCTCGAACTCGCTCTCGATTAGCATCGAATACTCGCTCTCCTTACCACACGCTGGGTCCGAACCTGTGATTCACGATTGTGTTCCCGACCCGGCGAATGCAGCTGGGTCCCCCTCGAACGTCTTGAGGCATCCCGCACAGCAGAAGTAGTACGTAGTACCGTCGTGATCCGCTTTGTGGCGTGCGGATCCCACCTCCACTGTCATGCCGCACACAGGGTCGACCGCTTCGGTGATTTCGGGCAGCTCTGGTCGCACACCTTTGACC
>JALZCN010000510.1 GCA_030863045.1 Actinomycetota bacterium
TCCTGACGATCGCGTAGGCTGCGCCCTGCACCAACCGGTGCACCGGGGTGTGGCGCAGCTTGGTAGCGCACTCGCTTTGGGAGCGAGGGGCCGTGGGTTCAAATCCCGCCACCCCGACCAGGTCAGAGTCAGTGCTGCGATCTTGTCCAGGCGTTGACTGCGGTGAGTGACAGCAGCGCGGATCACAACCTGCCGTTGTCATCGTCCGTCAGCTGGTCGTTAACAAGTCCAGCGCGGCACGTTGGTTAACCAGTGTGACGTGGACCGTAGACGTTCATGGTCATCTCGATGGCTGAGTGTCCGACGATCTCCATAACTACTCGTGGGTGCGACGCCAAGCGCCAAGAGGTAGCTGACACAGCTGTGCCGGAGATCATGAGCCGGACGTGACGCAGGCCGTGTCGCGTACAGAGCGCGTGGAAGGTCTGCGTCAGAGTCCGCGGTTCCAGTGGTGTTTCGACGGTAGAAGTTAAGACATACTGGGTGTCGATTCACGTACGTCGGGCGGCAGCCCGTTCCTTAGCCTTTGATCTCGGTGGTCACGCAGTACCTGAACACACAATGGGGAAGCCAGCTTACCGCCTACCAGGGGAACGCTGATTCGAGTTGCATTACAGTAGGCAGCTGCGCGTCACCTCCAGGCCCGGTAAATGCGAAGGTTGCCGGCCCATCCAACATCGGCAACTACCTCGCCAAGCGGTATTGCCGCTACAGTCGGCTTTGGAGTACGTTACAATGTGCTTCAGGGCACTGACGAGCGAACTGGCATCACAACAATCCCCCGATCAAGCGGCCACGAAGCCGGCCTAATGTTACTAACTTCTAACCTACGCATTATAATGATGCGAAGGTTCGGGGACTCAACCGGCCGGTCAGCCGGTCTGGTCGTCCGATCGGTTGGGGGTGTCGAGCACGGCCAACAGCTGCGTTAGGGCGTCGCGGTGTGCCGGGTTGACCCGGCCTAGCGCCGCGGTCAGCTCACCGGTGGGGTGCGCCAGTGCATGGGCCGCCTGACCCAGTACCGCAAGGTCGGCTGCGGACACACGTACGCTATGTGCGTGAGGTGAGCCAACGGTGCGGGCCACCCGATGGTCGGAGAAGCCGTAGTAGCGGTGCAGCTGCTGATTGAGGGCATCCCACAGCCGGTATAACGCGGCCAACGCAACCCGACCGGCCAGCGGGCACGGCAGCACCTGTCTGAAGCCATTTGCGGGTGCTATCGCGGTTTCGACCTTCGCCAGGCCCTGCAAGAGGTCTTCCACCGCGGGCAGCAGTGTTGTCAGGGCCGCCCCCTCGGCCACCACTACCGCCACCGTGGAGCGCCGCGCGGGGGGCGGCCCCGGGGGCGACGGTGAATCAGTCACCCGGTAACGCCGGGCGGTAGGCCGATCAGCTCACCGATGGCGGCACCTGATGCCGTCGGTACTGGGCGCGGCGGGGCGGCCATCAGGACTCCTAGCTAATCCCGTGGTTTTATGCCCCCAGAGCTTCGGGTTGACCACCTCGGAGGCATGCTGCCGTCACGGCCGATGGCTTAACCTGTTCCAATCCTTGTCGTCTCTCGGCAACAGCGCCACTACCTCAGTTGGGCCGATCGGGTGATCTCGAATCAACGACTTAGCAGGGAACCGATCCACGACCACTGTCGAACATCGGCCGGGACTACACACGTGGTTCCCCGAGACATCTACTGTGTTTCCGCGGTTCTGCCTAGTTCTGGCCTCGTGTGTCTGGTTCAGATGATGGGTGCCGTTTTTGGCTCCAGTTGATGGGTGACAGTGCCTAGCCGGTGTTCCCGGCCCGGCCCTTGGGGACTGGCCGCAGCACGCCGCCAACTGATCCAGCTCACCGTCGGAGAGACACGACGGAGCATCCCGGGTGTCGAACACCGTCCACGTGCGGCAGCTGCCTAGTAATCGCCCTCGGCGACGGTGGCGATGTGCCGATCGTCCAACCATCCCACCGCGTCGGGCTCGCGCGGAACGGTCACGGTGCCGTCGAGGCGGATCGTGCGGTCCTCAACGGCGTCCACCCCGGACGCGGTGCCAGTGCCTGCCGGGAAATCGGTGACGACCCTGCCGGTCGCCAGATCTACGACCATGGCCGACCGTCGGGGCGCGATCGACGCGGCCCGCAACTCCACCGGCGGTCGGATCGGAGTGCTCGCCTAGACTCGGTGCACACTTGGAGGCCCGGCGGCTGTGCTCCGTCGGCGCGTTCCCATCGTTTCCCGAGGAGTACTTCGTGAAGAGCACCGTCGAACAGCTCAGCCCGACGCGGGTAAAGATCAACATCGAGGTGCCGTTCGACGAGCTGAAGCCTGAATTCGACCGCGCGTACAAGAAGATCGCCCAGCAGGTTCACATCCCGGGCTTCCGGCCCGGCAAGGCACCGGCCCGGATATTGGAACAGCGGCTGGGCCGTGGGGTGGTGCTCGAGGAAGTAGTCAACGGTGTGGTACCGGCAAAGTACGCCGAAGTCATCACCTCCGGTCAGGTTCATCCATTGGGCCGTCCGGAGATCGAGGTCACGAAGATCGAGGACGGGGACCACCTCGCGTTCACCGCCGAAGTCGACGTCCGGCCGGAGATCCAGATGCCTGCTTTCAACGAGCTCGCGGTGTCAGTCGACGACATCGATGTGACCGACGCCGAAATCGACGAGCAGGTCGACGGGCTGCGTACCCGCTTCGGCACCCTCATGGCGGTCGAGCGTCCCGTGCAGCAAGGCGACTTCGTGGTGCTCGACCTCTCCGCCACCGTCGCTGGCGAGGCGGTCGAGGAGTTGACGACGACCGACGTGGCCTACCAGATCGGCTCCGGTGACCTCATCGAGGGCATCGACGACGCGTTGATCGGGTCTGCAGAGGGCGAGGAGCGAACCTTCTCCACCGTGTTGGCCGCCGGGCCGCATTCCGGCCAGCAAGCCGAGGTGACGGCGAAGATCCAGTCGGTGAAAGAACGTGAGCTGCCCGAGGCTGACGACGAGTTCGCTCAGCTCGCCAGCGAGTTCGACACTCTCGACGAGCTTCGCGACGATCTGCGCACCCGGCTCGGTCGGGTCAAGTCGATGCAGCAAGGCACGCAGGCTCGGGACAAGGTACTCAAGGCGCTGCTGGCCGCCACCGAGGTGGCGTTACCGGAGTCAGTCGTCGACTCTGAGTTCGAGTCGCGCAGGCACGACGCCCTGCACGCTTTCGAACATGACCAGCAGCGCCTTGGCCGGTGGCTGGAGCGTGAGGGTCACACCGCCGAGGAATTCGAAGCCGACTTGCGCAACGCCGCGCAAGAGACGGTCAAGGCGCGTCTGTTGCTCGACGCGATCGCCGATGCCGAAGAGCTCTCGGTCACCGACGCCGAGCTCAGCGAGCGCATCGTGTATCAGGCATATCGCCACGGCGTCAGCCCTAACGAGTACGCCCAGAAGGCGCAGGAGTCGGGCGAGTTGGGTGGTATGTACGCCGACCTGCGCCGCGGCAAGGCGCTGGACACCGTGGTGCGCCAGGCCACCGTGACGGACGCCTCCGGCAACCCGATCGATCTCGACGCGCTAGCCGACGCGACGACCTCTGAGCAGACCACGCCCGCGAGGTGACGCAGGCTGATGACTGGCGTGACGCTCTGAGCGAACGAAGGGCGCGTCAGTGAGTAGCCGTCGCCCGCCTTCGTTAGGGTCGGCAGTGTCTACGGGATCGGACGATGAATTCGATCTCCGAACCGGATCCCTCACCCAACCGCGGGTGGACCTGACGACAGAAGGCAGGCACACGTGACCGCCGACCACATCGCTTCGGCCGTGCCGCTGCGGGGCGCCCCCGCGATGCGGACCGCCTCGGCCGGCCTGAACCTGACCGACTCGGTGTATGAGCGGCTGTTGCGCGAGCGCATCATCGTGCTCGGCTCCCAAGTCGAGGAGAACATCGCCAACCAGATCTGCGCCCAGCTCCTGCTGCTGTCTGCAGAGGATCCCGATCAGGACATCCGACTCTACATCAACTCACCGGGTGGCTCGGTGACCGCGGGAATGGCCATCTTCGACACCATGCAGCTGATCGAGCCGGACGTGGCGACCTACGCGATGGGTCTGGCCGCCTCGATGGGGCAGTTCCTGCTGTCCGCGGGCACCCGCGGCAAACGTTACGCGCTCCCGCACGCCCGGATCCTCATGCACCAGCCGTCCGCGGGCGTTGCGGGTACGGCGGCCGACATCGCGATCCAGGCCGACATGTTGACCAAACATAAGCGTGAGATGGCCGAGCTCATCGCTGAGCAGACCGGGCAGTCAGTGGAGCGGATCATCGCGGATTCCGATCGGGATCGCTGGTTTACCGCGGAGGAAGCCCGCGAATACGGCTTCGTCGACCAGGTTTTGACCCGCGCCAACTCGCTGCCCGACGCGAGCCGCTGAGCTTCGAGGAGTCCTGATGAATCACCTGCCCGGAGGCACAATGCCCCACGATCGAATGACGCTCCATGATCGTTTGACACCTCAGGAGCGTGTGGCACCGCAGTCGCGGTATGTGTTGCCTTCGTTCATTGAACGCACCAGCTATGGGGTCAAGGAATCCAATCCCTACAACAAGCTGTTCGAGGAGCGCATCATCTTCCTCGGCGAGCAGATCAACAACACCTCGGCCAACGACACCATGGCGCAGTTGCTGGTGTTGGAGTCCGCTGACCCAGACCGGGACATCACCATGTACATCAACTCCCCGGGCGGGTCGTTCACGGCGATGACGGCGATTTACGACACGATGCAATTCGTCCGGCCGGAGATCCAGACCGTCTGCCTTGGTCAGGCCGCTTCGGCCGCCGCTGTGCTGCTCGCCGCGGGTACCCCGGGCAAGCGGATGGCCGTACCCAACGCTCAGATCCTCATCCACCAGCCGGCAACCGAGGGCGTCTACGGGCAGGTCTCCGACTTGGAGATCCAGGCGGCCGAGATCCAACGGATGCGCCGCCTGCTGGAGGCTACCCTGGCCCATCACACCGGCCAGACCGAGGAGCGGATTCGCACTGACATCGATCGGGACAAGATCCTGACCTCCGCCGAGGCCAAGGAGTACGGAATTATCGACGAGATCACCCAGATCCGGAAGCTCTCCGCAGCCCGACCATGACCTAACGTTGGGTGGCGACACGCCGAGCGAGCAGCGGAGCAGCCTGTACCGGTAAATCTCAGGAAAGCTGGTCCTCCCGCACGGCAGGGTCGGGCGGGTAACGTCGAGCAGACAGCAGCAAGGCGCGCTGCACGCCAACGCGCCGGGAAGGACTAGAGGCCAGCGCCCATGGCACGGATCGGTGACGGCGGCGACCTGTTGAAGTGTTCCTTCTGCGGGAAGAGTCAGAAGCAGGTCAAGAAGCTCATCGCCGGCCCCGGCGTGTACATCTGCGACGAGTGCATTGACCTGTGCAACGAGATCATCGAGGAAGAGCTGGTCGACGCAGGTGACGTCAAGCTCGATGAACTACCCAAACCCAGCGAGATCCATGACTTCCTCGAGTCCTACGTCATCGGCCAGGACGATGCAAAGCGCACGCTCTCCGTTGCTGTTTACAACCATTACAAACGTATTCAGGCCGGCGAGAAGGGTCGCGACGACGAGATCGAGCTCGCGAAGTCGAATATCTTGATGCTTGGTCCCACTGGGTGCGGAAAGACCTACCTGGCCCAGACCTTGGCGAAGCTGCTTAATGTGCCCTTCGCCATCGCAGATGCAACCGCACTCACCGAGGCCGGTTACGTCGGCGAGGATGTGGAGAACATCCTGCTCAAGCTGATCCAGGCGGCAGATTATGACGTCAAGCGAGCTGAGAACGGCATCATCTACATCGACGAGGTCGACAAGATTGCCCGTAAGTCGGAGAACCCGTCGATCACCCGGGACGTCTCCGGGGAGGGCGTTCAACAGGCCCTGTTGAAGATTCTGGAGGGCACCACCGCCAGCGTCCCGCCGCAGGGCGGCCGCAAGCATCCCCACCAGGAGTTCATTCAGATCGATACGACGAACGTCCTTTTCATCGTGGCCGGTGCATTCGCCGGTCTCGACAAGATCATTGATGATCGCATCGGCAAGCGAGGACTTGGCTTCGGCGCCGAGCTGCGATCCAAGGCCGACATCGACACCTCGGACGTGTTCGCTGACGTCATGCCTGAAGATCTGATCAAGTTCGGGCTGATCCCGGAGTTCATCGGTCGGCTCCCGGTGATCGCCAGCGTGACGAATCTCGACAAGTGTTCGTTGGTGCAGATCCTGACCGAGCCCCGCAATGCCCTGTCCAAGCAATACTGCAAGCTCTTCGAGATGGACGGCGTGGAGCTGGAGTTCACCAGCACGGCGTTGGAGGCGATCGCCGATCAGGCGATCCTTCGCGGCACCGGCGCCCGTGGGCTGCGCGCCATCATGGAAGAGGTGTTGCTGCCGGTGATGTATGACATCCCCAGCCGCACCGACGTGGCGAAGGTCGTCATTACCGAACAGACCGTTCGGGAGAACGTGAACCCGACAATCGTGACTCGTCAGCCCACCCGTCGCGAACGCCGCGAGAAGTCTGCCTGAACGCTTACAGCCGCCGACCCCTAGGCATCGACCGGTTGGCACCGGAGCAGGCCCATCTGCGAACGCACGACAGCCGAGTCCTAATGTGATTGGCGATGATTGAACCGTCGGTTCGTAATGCGGACACCCCGCTGGATGCGTTGCGGGCGGTCGAGGATGCGCTGGACCGTCGTTGGCCGGAAAGCCGGATCGAGCCGTCGCTGACCCGGATTGCGGCCCTCGTCGACCTGCTCGGCTCGCCACAGCGTAGCTACCCGGTGCTGCATATCGCCGGCACGAACGGCAAGACCTCAGTGGCCCGGATGATGGATGCGCTGCTGTCCCGCATCGGGCTGCGGGTGGGCCGCTACACTAGCCCCCACCTGCAGCGGGTCACCGAGAGAATCAGCCTGGACCAGGCGCCGATCGACCCGGAACGCTACGTCGAGGCCTATCACGACATCGAGCCGTACGTGGCGCTGGTCGACACCGCATCGCCGGTGCCGATGAGCAAGTTCGAGGTGCTGACCGGAATGGCGTTCGCGGCCTTCGCTGACGCTCCAGTGGAGGTCGCCGTCGTCGAGGTCGGCCTCGGCGGGGCCTGGGATGCCACCAACGTCGCCGACGGCGCAGTGGCGGCGATCACGCCGATCGCCGTGGATCATGTTGATTACCTGGGCAACGACATCGCGGGCATCGCCGCGGAGAAGGCCGGGATTATCAAGCCAGGTTCGGTGGCGGTGCTCGCACAGCAGCCGCCCGAGGTGGCCCGGCTGATCGCGACGCGTTGCATCGAGATGGACGTGAGCGTGGCAAGGGAGGGCATGGAGTTCGGCGTGTTGCACCGCGACGTCGCAGTCGGGGGGCAGCAGCTGAGGCTGCAGGGCCTTGGCGGGGTGTACGACGAGGTCTTCCTCCCTCTGCACGGTGCGCATCAGTCCCGCAACGCCGTGCTGGCGCTGGCCGCTGTCGAGGCATTCTTCGGCGCGGGCGCCAGCCGGTCTCTGGATATCGTCGCCGTACGCGACGCCTTCGCGGCGGTGACCGTCCCGGGGCGGCTGGAGCGGGTCGGCACGGCTCCCGCTGTCTTTCTCGACGGCGCGCACAATCCGCACGGGGCACGGGCGCTGGCAGCTTCCCTCCAGCAGGATTTCGCGTTCCGTCGGTTGGTCGCGGTCGTGGGAGTGATGCGCGACAAGGACGCCCGCGGCATTCTCACGGAGCTAGCGCCGGTGGTCGACGAGGTCGTAGTCACTGCCGGCAGCTCACCGCGCGCGATGGATCTCGGGGACCTCGCCACGGCGGCTCGGGAGGCAGTCGGTGAGTCCCGGGTGCACGTCGAAGGCAGGTTGCCCGAGGCAATCAAGGCGGCCAGAGCATCGGTTGAGGAGCATGGTCCGGACGGAGGCTCAGGTGCCGGCGTCGTGATCACCGGCTCGGTGGCGATGGTCGGTGAGGCCCGGACTCTGCTAGGCCGGGAACCGCAGTGAGCGACCGGCCGGTACCGGCAGACCCGATGCGGGGACTGCGCGGCATCTTCACGGGCACTCTGATCATGGAGGCGATAGTCGTCGCACTGGCCCTGCTCGTTGTCGCACGGGTGGACGGCGGGATGGATGGACCAGCCGGTTGGTACACCGCCGGCTTGGCGGTGTCTATGGTCGTCGCTGCCTTTGCGC
>JALZCN010000463.1 GCA_030863045.1 Actinomycetota bacterium
TCGCACTCGCTGAGTCGCTCACCCGGCTCGCCGCCGACATGCGAGCCAGCGCCCGTGAGCAATCCGAAGTCCGAGCTCAGCGTGCCGGGGTGCTTATCGCAGCTCCGCTCGGGCTGTGCTTCCTGCCAGCATTTCTGGCCCTCGGTGTCATACCGGTGCTGATCGGGCTGGCCGCTGGCCTAGTGGGGCAGTGGTGAGACAGATATTCGCCTATTACCAGTACAGAAAGGAGTAATCAAATGGCGACACGGCGGAGGGCAATGACGCGGCGGTGGTGGCAGCTGGGGGCCGCCCGGCTGGCCGGCGCAGTGAGCGGCGAGGCAGGCATGAGCACTGCCGAATACGCGATCGGGACGATAGCCGCGGCGGCCTTCGCGGCGGTGCTTTACAAGGTCGTGACCGGGGACATGATCGTCGGAGTACTTAGCGACTTGGTCCAGCGTGCGCTGTCGGTGCAGTTCTAATGCCCACGTCGGCCGAGCCGACACGACAACCACCGTCGGCCGAGCCGACAAGGCAGCTACTGACGATCAAGGCACCGTTACTGTGGAGGCGGCGCTCGCGCTGTGCTCGCTGGTCACCGTGCTGGCTCTGGTACTGGCCGCGGTGTCGGCGGTGGCGGCGCAGTTGCGCTGCGTCGACGCCGCCCGGGAGGCTGCCCGGCTGACCGCGCGGGGCGAACAGGTCCGGGGTGAGGAACTTGCCCGGCGGATCGCCCCGAGCTCGGCGGTGGTGGCTGTGACCGTCCGCGGTGACGAGGTGACCGCGAGGGTGTCGGTGAATGCGACCGCAGGACTCCTGCCGGGGATCGAAGTGGGGGCCGAGGCGGCAGCGGTGCTGGAAGCAGGACTGGCACCGGGGAATGTGCCATGACGGTATGTATCGACAATGACCGGGGCGTGGCCACGGTGTGGGCGGCCGGGGCCATCGCTGTGCTGGTCAGCGTCGCGGTGCTTGGCTTGCATCTGGGCCAGGCGATGGTGGCCCGCCATCATGCCGAGTCAGCAGCCGATCTGGCCGCGTTGGCGGCGGCCGCGACGGTGGTAGCCGGTGAGCGATACGCCTGCGCCCAAGCCCGCCAGGTCACCGACCGGATGCGGGTACGGCTGGTGTCCTGCCAAACGCAGGGCTGGGATGTGCTGGTGGACGTGGCGGCAAACCCAGCCGGTTGGATCGGGGATTTCGGATCCGCCATCGGCCGAGCCCGCGCGGGGCCGGCCACACCCGGAGAATGCGACGGACAGCGGGCTAGCGACGAGTGAACGTCATCGGCGCAGCGGTGAGACTTACTCATTTCCAGGAATGCGCGCCGCAGGAGCACGGTTCGTACTAGTCGACACCGGAGAGTGGCTATTATCGATTGATGTTCGCCAGAGTATTCTGGCGAACACGTGCAAAGGCACGCTTAGGCCTCGAGTAAATTTTTTAATTGCTTACAGCTGGCTATCCACTGTGATTAATCAGCGGGGCAGGTTCTGTCGCAGGGCCCTGGACAGGCAACGTCGCGGGATACTCAGAACGGTCGAATGCCTGCAGCGCAGCCACTACAGCGTCGAGCACGGTGATCGCGCCGGCCTTGTCCAGCGGGTCATTTCCGTTACCGCATTTGGGCGATTGCACGCACGAGGGGCAGCCCGCGGGGCACTCGCATGCGGCGACGGCATCTCGGGTCGCCGTCAGCCAGGGCCCAAGGGCGGCGTGACCTCGGTCGGCGAACCCAGCGCCACCGGGATGGCCGTCATGCACGAAGACCGTCGGTTCTCCGGTGTCGGGATGCCGCACGGTGGAGACGCCACCGATGTCCCACCGATCGCAGGTGGCAACCAGGGGCAGCAAACCGATCGCGGCGTGCTCGGCGGCGTGCAGAGCCCCGGGCCACGAGGCCGGGGGCAGCCCGGTGGCCTCGAGCAGCTCCTCGGAGACCGTGAACCAGACCGCCCTGGTGCGCAGCATGGACGGGGGCAGCTCCAGCGGCACCGCATCCAGCACCTCACCCGACGGCAGCCGCCGCAGGTAGCCCACCACCTGCGAGGTCACCTCCACCTCGCCCAGTGCCACCGACACTCCCCCTGACCGGCACTGTTGCAACACCGACACCACGCAGATCTCGGTGGTGGAACGGGCCGACGTGTGCCAATCCGGCTCTTCGGGATGGACCAGTGCAACTCCGGTGTCCAGATCCAGCTCGTCGACCACGAAGGAGTCGCCCCGATGCAGATACACCGCGCCCGGGTGCACCGCCGCGCAGGCCGACCCGGGGTCGACGGTGCCGAGCAGGCGGCCGGTCCCGCCTTCCACTACTGCCACCTGGTGCCCGCCGGACCCGCGGATGTCCACGTCGGGATGCGGGCGCTGGCGGGGAGTGGCCCAAAACCAGCCACCGGGCCTGCGGCGCAGCGTCCCCTCGGCAACCAGGTCAGCGACTACGCACCGGGCCACCTCACCGCCCAGTTCCTCGACGCAGGCGTCGGTCAGCGGCAACTCGGCGGCCGCGCAGGCCAGTTGGGGCCGCAACACGTAGGGATTGGTCGGGTCCAGCACGGTGGCCTCGACCGCCCCGCCGAGCAGCGCCTCGCTGTGATGCACGAGGTAGGTGTCCAGCGGGTCATCGCGGGCAACGAACACCACCAACGCTCCCGACCCGACCCGCCCGGCCCGCCCGGCCTGTTGCCAGAACGATGCTCGGGTGCCGGGGTAGCCGGCCAGCACGACAGCGTCGAGCCCGGCGATGTCCACTCCCAGCTCCAGCGCGTTGGTCGAAGCGATCCCGAGCAACTCCCCGGAGTCCAACGCGGTCTCCAACGCGCGCCGCTCCTCGGGGAGGTAACCCGCCCGGTATGCGGTGACTCGGGACGCCAACTCACCCGCCCCGGCAGCGACCAGCGCACGCTTGGCACCTAGAGCCGTCAGCTCGGCACCCCGGCGGGACCGGACGAACGTCAGCACGCGGGCGCCCTCGATCACCAGATCGGCCAGCAGCCGAGCGGCTTCCGCTCCGGCCGAGCGGCGCACCGGCGCGCCGTTCTCGCCAGTCAGCTCGTGATGCAGTGGCGGCTCCCACAGCGCCACGGTGCGCTCGCCGCAGGGCGAGCGGTCCTCAGTGACGGCCACCGTCTCCAGACCGGTGAGCCGGGACGCCGAAGCACTCGGGTCCGCAACCGTCGCCGACGCGAGTACGAACACCGGACGTGCGCCGTAGCGAGCTGCGACCCGCCGCAACCGCCGCAGCAGCAGGGCGACATGCGAGCCGAACACCCCGCGGTAGGCGTGGCACTCGTCGATCACCACGAATCGCAGCCGCCGCAGCAGCCGCGCCCAGCGGTCGTGCCGGGCCAGCAGGCCATGGTGCAGCATGTCGGGGTTGGTGAAAACCCATCGAGCGTGCGAGCGCACCCAGTCCCGCTGCGCCATCGGAGTGTCGCCGTCGTAACTCGCCGGCCGCACCCCCGGCAGATCCAGTGCGGTCACCGCCCGGATCTGGTCGGCGGCCAGCGCTTTGGTGGGCGCCAGATACAACGCGGTGGCCTGCGGGTCATCCAGCAGGCGAGCGAGCACAGGCAACTGGTAGGCCAGCGACTTTCCCGACGCGGTTCCGGTGGCAATCACGACGTGGCGGCCCGCCCGAGCGAGTTCGGCCACAGCGACCTGATGCGCCCACGGCGCCACCACACTCGCCCCGGCCAGCGATTCCCGCAGCTGGTCACGCACCCAATAAGGCCATCCCACCGTCGTCGCGGCCCGAGCGGGAATCGTCGTGGCGTACCGCAGCGGTGATTCGCCGTCGGTCGGATTGCCAGCGGCACCGGCGAGCAGCCGGCGCAGCAGTGCCTGCCCGCGTCCGTCACCTTGCGCCACCGCCGGCTGAGCCGGCAATCCGACCACCGCTCCCGCCTCCCCGTGCGCCGGCATTTCCTCCCCGCACGCTAACGCTCCCTAAGGACTGCGGCGCGTGCACTCCCGCTCCCGAACTCGACAGCAGCGCTGTCCGCACGCCTTGAGACAGCACTGGTGTCGAGTTCGGGAGACTGGGAGCGGTCGAAGTTTTTCGACACCGGCCGAGCTGACCAGCGCAGGCACCCCTAGACTGACCGGCCGGGATGCCGTCGCGAGGGGCGGCACGGTTTGTGCATGCTGGAAACCAGGAGGACGGATGTCCGGGTTCATCCTCGCCCAAGGCGAGGGTCTCGACCTGAGCGGGGGCGACTACACCGTCGTCGGTGTAGTTGCCGTCGTCGCTCTCGCTGCGCTGGCCGTCGGCGCCGTGCTGCTCCGCGAAGTGTTGGCCGCGGGGCCGGGCACTCCACGCATGCAGGAGATCGGCCGGGCGATCCAGGAAGGCGCCTCGGCTTACCTGAACCGTCAATTCAAGACCCTCTCCGGGTTCGCCGTAGTCGTCTTCCTGGTGCTGTTCGCGTTGCCTGCCGAGACCCTCAGCGAGCGGATCGGGCGCTCGATCTTCTTCCTGGCGGGGGCAGTGTTCTCGGCGTCGATCGGCTACCTGGGCATGTGGTTGTCCACCCGAGCGAATATCCGGGTCGCTGCGGCGTCCAACGAGCCAGGCGGCCGGGAAAAGGCAATGCGGATCGCGTTTCGCACCGGCGGCGTGGTGGGCATGGCGACCGTGGGCCTGGGCCTGTTCGGTGCCGCGCTGGTGGTGCTGGTCTACACCGGTCAAGCGCCCCGGGTGCTGGAGGGTTTCGGTTTCGGCGCGGCATTACTCGCGATGTTCATGCGGGTGGGCGGCGGTATCTTCACCAAAGCCGCCGACGTGGGTGGTGACCTGGTCGGCAAGGTCGAGGCGGGCATCCCCGAGGATGACCCGCGCAACGCGGCCACCATCGCCGACAACGTCGGCGACAACGTCGGCGACTGTGCGGGCATGGCTGCTGACCTGTTCGAGTCCTACGCGGTGACGCTGGTGGCCGCGCTGATCCTGGGCACCGCTGCGTTCGGCCTGAAGGGGCTGCTGTTCCCGCTCATCGTGCCGGCGATCGGGGTGGTGACCGCGGTGATCGGCGTTTATGTCACCCGGGCCCGGGCCGGCGAGCCGGGGCTGCGCGCGATCAACCGTTCCTTCTACATTTCCGCGGTGATCTCCGCGGTGGCCTGCACCGCGGCCGCCTTCCTCTACCTGCCCAGCACCTTTGGCGAGCTGGCCGGGGTCACGGACATCGACGGTCAGCTGATCAGTACCGTCCCTGGCAACCCGGCGCTCATCGCGGCGATCGCAGTGCTCATCGGCATCGTGCTGGCCGGGATCATCCTGTGGCTCACCGGCTACTTCACTGGCACGGAGCACCGCCCGGTTCGCGACGTCGGCAACAGCTCGCTGACCGGTGCTGCCACGGTGATCCTGTCCGGCATCTCGATTGGTTTCGAGTCGGCCGTGTACACCGCCCTGGTGATTGGCGGCGCGGTGTACGCGGCGTTCTTGCTGTCCGGGTCGGTCACCGTGGCGCTGTTCGCGGTGGCACTGGCCGGGACCGGCCTGCTGACCACCGTCGGCGTCATCGTCGCGATGGACACCTTCGGCCCGGTCAGCGACAACGCCCAAGGCATCGCCGAGATGTCCGGCGACGTCAAGGGCGAGGGGGTAGGCATCCTCACCGAGCTCGACGCGGTGGGCAACACCACCAAGGCGATCACCAAGGGCATCGCCATCGCCACCGCAGTCCTCGCCGCAACCGCGCTGTTTGGGTCCTACCGCGACGCCATCCTGTCCGCGGCCGCGAACCTTAACCTGGACGCGGCGTTCAACGTGTCGGTGCCCAATGTCCTGGTCGGCCTCACCATCGGCGCCGCAGTCGTGTTCATGTTCTCCGGCTTGGCGATCAACGCCGTGTCCCGGGCCGCGGGAGCCGTCGTCTTCGAGGTGCGCCGTCAATTCCGGGACAACCCTGGAATCATGGACGGGTCGGTCCGGCCCCAGTACGGCCGCGTGGTCGACATCTGCACCAAGGACTCATTGCGGGAATTGGCTACCCCGGGTCTGCTTGCGGTGCTGGCCCCGGTCGCGGTGGGCTTCGGTCTCGGCATCGGCCCGCTCGCAGGTTACCTTGCGGGAGCGATCATCACCGGCACCTTGATGGCGATTTTCCTCGCCAACTCCGGCGGTGCCTGGGACAACGCCAAGAAGCTGGTCGAGGACGGCAACCACGGCGGCAAGGGGTCCGAGCAGCACTCCGCGACGGTCATCGGGGACACCATCGGCGACCCGTTCAAGGACACCGCGGGCCCGGCTATCAACCCATTTATCAAGGTGATGAACCTGGTCTCGGTGCTGATCGCGCCGGCGATCGTCACGGTCTCAGCCATGTCCAACGCATCCGTGCTGCGGGCCCTCATCGCCGGGCTCGCGGTGGCAGTGATCGTGACCGCAGTGGTCGTGTCCAAGCGGCGGTCCACCTCGCTGGTGGACCCGACGCGCGCCCAGGTGACCGCGTGACCCCGCCCGACCGTCACCTTGTGACGTCGACCAACAAGTGACCGCATGACCTAGATCAAGGAGTAACCGTGCCCTCATTACGTCGTGTCACCGCCGACAGAGTCGGTATTCCGGTCACCACCGGCCGAGCCGGCCGGCCAGCCGGGAAGTCGGCCGTTGTCCTGTTGGCTATCGGCGTAGCGCTGGGTGGCTGCAGCTCCGATGACAAGGGCAATGGCGCTCAAGGCGCCCCCCAGGGCTCTGAGCCGGTGGCATGGGTGGGCGCGTTCTGCACCGGTCTCGGTGATGTGATCGCTGGAGTGGGCGCGATCACCAAGTCGGAGCCGACCCCGCAGGGCCAGAAGGATGGGCTAATCGCCTTCTCCGATACCGTCCAGCAGGCCTTCGCCAACACCGCCGACAAGCTCGTGAAGCTCGGCCCGCCGCGGATCACCGACGGCAAACAGGTCCATGACGCCGCGGTGAACTTCTTCAGCACAGCGGCCGGGACGGTCGGTGCCCAGCGCGCAAAGCTGGCGGCGTTGGACGCCAACGACCCCGAATTCCTGCAGAAAGCCAGCCAACTCGCGGGCCCCGATCTCGGGGCGGCCAGCAGCCAGATGCGGGACCTGACGGGCAACCAGGAGCTGGCCCCAGCCTTCGGCGCCGCGCCGGAGTGCCGGCGACTGGGCGACACCACGCGCCAGCGGTAGGCGTACCGACGCGCTGATCGATCCGCGTGGCGTCACCTGAGGATTGCTGCTGTTCGCGACCACATGTGCGACGCTGACTGCCCCACGAGGCGCGAAGTTGTGCACACT
>JALZCN010000486.1 GCA_030863045.1 Actinomycetota bacterium
CGCCGATGCACAGTTACGCCACAAGGAGTAACGACAGGGTGGCTCCCGCGTTTCGCGCAGGCTCCACATCGCAGGAAGGTGCGGTGACCGGGAGCGGGGTGCGAGCGTCAACCGTCCAGCGCGTAGCCGGCGCCCCGCACGGTGCGGATCCGGTCGGCGCCCAGTTTGCGACGCAGGTATCCGATGTAGACCTCCACGACGTTGGAGGATTTCGCCCCACCCCAGACCGCCGCGGTGAGCTGGTCCTGCGATACCGGCTGGCCGGATCGGCCGGCCAACGCGACCAGCAAGGCGTATTCGGTCGGTGACAGCGTCACCAGCCGGCCGGCGACGCTGACCAAGCCCAGGGTGGTGTCGACGGTGACCACGCCGGCGCGCAGCACGGTCCGGTCCACCGGTGTCCGGTCGGTGACCCGCAGCCGCAACCGGCTGACCAATTCCTCTACCGGGAACGGGGTGGTCAAGTAGTCGTCCAAGGTGCCTCGCAGCAGCGACACTGTCTGCTCGCGATGCTCGCGGGAGGTCAGCGCGATAACCGGCAGCTGCGGAGCGACCTTGCGCAGCTCGTCGAGGAAAATCCGGGGATCCGGGCCGACCAGTGCGATGTCGAGCACGAGTGCCGTGAGGCTGTGCGTGCGGGCCGCATCCAGCGCCTCCGGGACAGCATCGAGTATCCGGGTCTCGAAGCCAGTGGACCGCAACGCCTGGAGCACCCGGCTCGTTGTGTGGTGCAAGGGCACCATGAGCAGCACCGGATGGCGTATCCCGTTGGAGGGTCCCGGAAAAGGGCCCCCGGGGGACCCCAGCGAGGACGCTGTCGAACGCTGGTCAGGCTGCATCGGCGGCAACAGTTCCGCTCCGGACCGCCTCGAGCAATCCGCGAGCGGCGTGCGGTGGCGAGCAATCGACAAACGGCAGCACTACCAGCGTGATACGGCGGATTACTCACTGTCGCTAAGTGCCGCGCACGGCAATCGGCGTAATCGGTGTGGCATTCGGCGTAATTGACGCGCGCTCGGCGCGCCGAACGGCCGGATGGGCGACCACGAGCGGTAACGCTCTCAGCTTGGCCTGGCTCGCTGCCCGCTGCTGCCTACGGTTCGTGCATGCGACGGCAGCTGGAGCGAATGGTGTGGGCCACCGCCTTCTTGGCCGTGGTCCTGGCACCCGTGCTGGACGGCTTGCGCACGGCGGACGACTCGTCGCTGCTGTCTGACCTCTCCGTCGGGATGGGGCTGCTCGCCACCTCGATGCTGGTCTGTGCGGTGGTGCTGCCGTCCCGGGTGCGCTCGCTGACCCGCACCTTCGGCATCGATCGGGTGCTCAGCATGCACCGCTTCGTCGGCTTGGCCGTCACCCTGCTGGTGCTGCTGCACGTCATCCTGGTGGTGGCGGCTAACCCGGCGAACTTGGCACTGTTCGACATCGTGCACGCGCCCAATCCGGCTCGTGCGGCGGTCGGCGCCACCGTGGCGTTGGGCGCACTGATCGCGCTGGCCGTGCTGCGCAAGCGACTGCGCCACCGCTACGAAGTGTGGCGTTGGGTGCACGTGGCATTGGCCGGGGCGGTACTGGTGCTCAGCGCGCTGCACATCTGGGGGCTCAATCATCTGGTGCGGGAGCCCGGGATGCGCGCCCTGTTCGTTGTTCTCGCGCTGGGTGTGTTGGCGGTACTGGGCTACCGGTGGCTGTGGTTGCCCCTGTTCGGTGCCCGTCGCGAGTATGTGGTCCGCGAGGTCCGGCCCGAGACCAGCACGGTGAGCACCCTGGTCCTCGAGCCTCGCCGGGACGGACTGCGCAGGGGTTGCCGGACCCTGGAGTTCGTCCCGGGCCAATTCGCCTGGTTGCGGCTGAATCCGTCGATCAGGGCGCAAGAGCATCCGTTCACCATCGCCTCCAGCGCTCATCTTGGACTGTGGACGGAGTTCACCATCCGGCACAGTGGTGATTTCACCCGCGAGCTTCGTCTGCTGCGACCGGGCAGCCCGGTGTGGGTCGATGGTCCACACGGCGCCTTCACCGTCGACCTGGAACGCACGACCGGCCTGGTGATGATCGCCGGTGGGGTCGGAATCACCCCGATGATGAGCATGCTGCGCACGTTGGCGCACCGACGTGACCGGCGCCCGCACCGGCTGCTGGTGGTAGCGCGGACCCTCGACGAGTTGCTGTTCCGGGCAGAGCTGCGGCAACTGCAGCAGCGGCTGGACCTCACCCTCGTCGAGCTGCTCCGCCGGCCAGCCCCGGGCTGGACCGGCGCTTGCGGCGCTGTCGACCAGGCACTGCTGACGGCAGTGCTTCCCGGCAAGTTCCGGCGCAACCAGCTCGACTACTACCTGTGCGGACCACCTGAACTGGTCACCGACGTACTGGCCGTACTCGACGGGCTCGACGTCCCACGTCCGCGGATCCACACCGAGCAGTTCGACATGGTGTGAGCGGGGCCCGGCCGACCCATTTCAGCGCGACGGAAGCCGGGGCGGGTCGGGTACCGGCCGGCCGAACAACCCCAGCAGCGCATCCCGGTCGTCGTCGGCTGCGCTGCGGTTACGCCGGATGTGCCCGCACACCACGCACCGCTGCACCAGGACGATCTCGCCGCTCTTGGACAGCGCCCCGACCGGCTCCATCGCGCCGCCACACTCGGCGGCCCGGTCGCCCGGGTTGACGTCGACGTGTCGCGACCACAGGCATCGCGGGCAGTGATTGGTGTAGCCGTTGCCGCGCACCGGCGTATCGCAGCGCAGGCAGATGAAGTCCTCCTGGCGGCGGGTGAACGAGGACGGTTGCGTCATCAAGGCCAGTATCCCAGTTGGGTTCCAGATCCCACTTGGGTTCCATATCTCAGTTGCGATC
>JALZCN010000523.1 GCA_030863045.1 Actinomycetota bacterium
GCGGAACACCACCGTTTCGTGAGCATTGACCATAGGCCCGAGTTTCGCGCCGCCCATTGCCTGCCTCGATCTCGGGGCCATGCCCCGAACCCTGTTCGGAGGCGCGACAGAACGACATCAGGTGAACCTGCTTAGGAGCGACGGCTGGACCGCGCCATAGTCGGCAATCGCCGCTGGCTTGCAGGTGGACTAAGCGGCCAGAACACCGTCCACCGAAGCGACGGCCCGGCGCCGCCCCTGCGACAATCAAGCTGGTTGCACCAGGCGGATGGCGCACCGAGGCCCGGGCGCAGCGGCGAGGCTCTGGTCCCCGGTCAAGAGCTCGCAGCCGAAGATCTCAGCCAGGGCGACATACGCCGCGTCGTAAGGCGTTACGTTTGCCCGCATCTCATAACTGCGACGCATGAGGGGAAGGGCCGAATATCGCCCCATATCGATTGCTTCTAGGTCATCGATGGCGGCCAAGAAGCGGCGCTCCGAGATCGTTCCGGCAAGCCATCGCTTTCTGAGCACGGCCACGGTTTCGACGTCGACGAGGTCGGGAGCAGCGACATGTCCGGCGTCTCGGACCTCAATACGAGCAAGGCGACCGTCGACGCCGTCGTCACCCACCACATTGGCCAGCACCGATGCATCGACCACGATCAAGGCCGGGCCCGCTCCTCGGCGATGTCCTCGACCGCCTGACGAAGACCTACGCGACCGCCGCGACGGCGTTCTATCCGGTCGAGCAGGTCCTCGAGAATTGGTCTCTCCGCCAGGCGCTTGAGCTCGCTGGCGAGGTACTGCTGCAATGACTGTCCCCGTTGTTCAGCGCGGCGCTGGAGCTCCGCATGGACGTCTTCGGGGATGTCTCTCACGAGCACGTTTGGCATGCTTACATTGTGCAAGCACAAAGGCCCCGAGGCAAGGCACCGTAGTTCCCCATAGGCGGCCTGTCCGGGCATGGCCCGCCAAGGCTGCCATCTGCTACTCCATCCAGCGGATTACAGCGGAAAGAGCGGTGCCAAGCGGCAGGGAGAAGCCGCTGACCAGGGCCTAGCGGTTGCAGCGGAGTGGAGCGGAACCGGAAAGTCCATTCGCAACGTAGAAGTCGGTGGTTCGAGTTGCTCACCTCCACCAGCAAAGTAGCTGTTCACAGCACTATACCGGGTCCACATCTCCGAGGCGCAAGCACCGTGTGCCCATCACTTTGCCCATCTCGTTGCTACTCTTTGGTCGTGCGGGGGTCGATGCGCCAGCGAAGCCCAGGATCCTGGGAGCTTCGGGTCTTCCTTGGCCGGGATCCAACTGGCCGGAGGCGCTATGTCAGTCGCACCCTGAGAGGGGATCGGGAAGCGGCCGAGGAGGCACTGGCCGCCATGGTGCACGGCGCCCGGACAGCCCCCGAGACGGTGGGGGAGGCCCTCGAGTGTTGGGCGGAGGATGCCCGGGCGTCGATGAAGGCCTCGACGGCGGCAACCACCAGGGTCATACTCGACGCTCATCTGCTTCCCCGTATCGGCGGGGTGGGCCTAACCGAGCTCACCAGCGAAGGCGTCGAGGCCCTTTACGGCCAACTGGCCCAAAGCGGGGGGAGAGGGGACGTTCCCTCTCGGCCGCCACCGTGCGGTGGGCCGACAATGCGTTGCACCGTGGGCTGGCATATGCGGTGGAGCGGGGTTGGCTCAAGGGCAACTCGGCAAGCTCAGCCTCCGTGCCGGCCATACCGCGCGAGAGCCGCCCCCGGTCAGCCCGTCTTTCCTTCGGGGTCTGTTGTCCCGTGCCCACGGAGAAGACGAGCGCCTTGGCCTGTTCATCCGCCTGGCAGCCCTCACCTGAGCCAGGCGAGGTCAGCTTATGGCCTTCGCTGGAGCGACGTGCAGTGGTCTTCGGCAACGCTGGCACTGGCCGGTGCGACCCGCCGGAGGGGCATCACCCGGTGCCCTCCGACAAGCGCCAGCTGGGCATTGACGCCCACGCCTTGGACCTGCTTGAGAGGCCCACAGAAGCCGGGCTGAGGCGGCTGCCGAGGCGTGCGGGGTGGCTCTGAGCGAAGACGGGTTTGTCTTCTCCGTCTCGCCCGACTCCCGGCCTCGCAGTCAACCTTGCTGCCGTGTACGGCCCATCACTCGGGAAGCGGAATGGGCGGAGCCAGCGAACGTCATGGCCTTTACGCTCTGTATACCGGAGAATAACCTTCGCGCCGACCTAACGCAGAGGCATGACAGGGGAACGGCTTGATGGAATGGGTCCTAATTTCTGTCCTGCTGCTCGCACTAGCAGCCGCTTTCTACTGGTTGGCAACCCGGTTCCGCAGAGACCCCCTCACGGAATGGCGACTCGGACTAGTCACCCTTGGCATGATCGGGCTCGCTGGCACAGTTGTGTATGCGGCACAGTTCGGTCGCTTGACCTTCCTGAGAGTCTTCGGCGCTTCACTGCTGATCGCCGGGGCAGCGGGCTTTTCCGGTGTTCTTGTTGGGTTCCTCTTTGGTCTTCCAGAGACAGTACGGGCAG
>JALZCN010000538.1 GCA_030863045.1 Actinomycetota bacterium
CCGTCGAGCAGCATGAACGCCGCGGGCACCATGTAGTCCGGCAGGATGTTGCCCAGGAAGGACCGCAGGCCGAACGGAGTGGGGGCCTGGGCACCGGCCGGCACGACGTAAGCCACCAGTCGTGCAAGACCAGACGCGTTGTCCTCAGTCAGCGCGGTCACGACGACCTCGTCGACGTCTGGATGCCTCGCCAGCACCGCCTCGATCTCACCCAGCTCGACGCGGAACCCGCGGATCTTCACCTGGTGATCGACCCGCCCGAGGTATTCCAGCTCACCGGCAGCGTTCCACCGCACCACGTCCCCGGTCCGGTACATCCGCGAACCTGGCGGGCCGAACGGGCTACTTACGAACCGCTGCGCAGTGAGGCCTGGACGGTTGAGATACCCCCGGGCCAGACCGCCACCGGTCAGGTACAACTCCCCAGGCACGCCGACCGGAACCGGCCGCAGCTGCGCGTCCAGGACATAAACCCGGGTGTTCCAGATCGGTCCACCGATCGGCGGAGCCTCCTGTCCCGGAGTCAGCGGCTGGCTCCAGGTCGCCACCACCGTCGCCTCGGTCGGCCCGTACGAGTTGATCATCCGGCGGTCTGGAGCCCAGCGCGCCACCAGCTGCGGTGGACACACGTCCCCACCCACGACCAACGTCTGGAACAGCGGCAGCTGCGCGGCGGCTGGCGCCGGCACGGTGGCCAGTGCAGCCGGCGGGATCAGTGCATGGGTCACCCGATGCTTGACCAGCACCCGGGCCAGCTCCTCGCCGAGCAATGGACCGGGTGGGGGCACCACCAGGGTCGCCCCGACCGGCAGCGACATGCACAGCTCCAGCATCGAAGCGTCGAAACTGGGCGACGAGAACTGCAACACCCGATCCCCGGCCGCCACCGCGTAGCGGTCCGCCTCCGCGGCCGAGAAACTGGCCAGGCCGGTATGGGTGACCACCACACCCTTGGGTCGCCCGGTGGACCCTGAGGTGTAGATCACATAAGCCGGATGGGTCAGCCGCAACGGCGCCGACCGATCCGCGTCGGTCAGATCATCCTCGCCCATCGTGCTCATCGCCGAGACCACCGAAGGCTCATCCAGGGCAACCACCGGGATGTCGCTCACCCCGGCCACCCGGTCAGCCACATTTCTGTGGGTCAGCACCGCCAGCGGGGCCGCGTCGGCGACCATGAAGGCGATCCGCTCCGCGGGATAGTTCGGATCCAGCGGAACGAAGGCCGCGCCCGCTTTCATCACGGCCAGTTGCGCCACCACGATGTCCACCGACCGCGGCAGGGCCAGCCCGACCACCCGTTCCGGACCGGCGCCGTGCTGAACCAGCAACCGGGCCAGCCGGTTGGCCCGCGCATTGAGTTGCGCGAAGCTGACGTCCCCGTCCTCGGATATCACCGCAGGCGCGGTCGGACTCCGCAGCATCTGCGCCTGGAACAGCTCCGCCAACGTGGCGGGCGGCACAGCGCGGTCGGTGTCGTTGAACTCCACGAGAACCTGGTGCCGTTCCTGCGCGGACATCCACGGCAGCTGCCCCAGTGGCCGGTCCGGCTCGTCGGCTATTCCGGTAAGCAGCAACCGCAGCCGGGCGGCCAGGGTGGTCACGGTGCGGGCGTCGAACAGCCGCGGGTCATAACCCAGCTCCACGTGCAGCTGCCCAGCAAGGTAAGCGCGCAGGCTCAGGGGGAAGTTGGTGGTGTCCCGGGCGGACACCTCGCGGATTCGCAGACCCGGCCGACCCTCCGGCGCCTCTTCGAATGGGTAGTTCTCGAACACGGCCACGCTGTTGAACAGGTTGGCCCCCGCGGGCAGGTCGCTCCACGCCTGCAACTGCGCCAGCGACACGAAGTCGAACCGCCGCGATCCCGACTGCTGGACCTGCAACTCACGCAGCCACGGCAGCAGCTCAGCGCCATCGTCAACCTGCACCCGAGTCGGCACGGTGTTGATGAACATGCCGACCATCGACTCCACACCGACCAGCTCCGCGGGCCGCCCGGACACGACGGTGCCGAACACGACCTCGCGCTCGCCGCTGTAACGCGACAACAACAGCGCCCAGACCCCTTGCACGATCGTGTTCAGCGTCAGCCCGCCGCGCCTGGCCACCAGCTGGAGCCGGGCCGACTCCTCGGTCGAGAGCTGCACCGGCACCGACTCAGCCGACTCAGCGCGGTGCGCCTGGCGGGGTTGGCGGTCATAAGGCAATCCGGTCGGTGCGCACCATCCCGCCAGCACCCGCTGCCAGTACAGCTGCGCCTGCGACTGATCCCGGGTGTCCAGCCATTGCAGGTAATCCCGCAACGGACGCCGAGTCACCAGTTTCGGTGCCCGACCGTGCACGATCGCCGTGTACTGCTCGGCCACCTCGGTGAACACCTGGCCCAGGCTCCACCCGTCCAACATCACATGGTGCGAGGTCCACATGAGCAGGACCTCGTCGTCGGTCAACGTGGCGATGGCCACCCGCAGCAGCGGCGCAACAGCCAGATCCATCCCCGCGGCCCGGTCCTGGGCCACCACCTGCGCCAGCTCGCGCTCCCGCTGCTCGGCAGACAGACCACGCCAGTCGTAATACCGAATCGGAACAACAACGTGGCGATACACCACCTGAAGCGGCTCATCCACCCCTTCCCACACCACCGCGCTACGCAACGTCGCCGTGCGATCAGCCACCCGCTGACACGCCACACCCAACGCCTGAGCATCAGACACACCCGACAACCGCAAGCGGAGCTGGTCGACATAAGCAGCTGAGTCGGCATCAACCAGGTGATGAAACACCATCCCGGCCTGCAGGGATGTCAACCGGAAAACGTCCTCCACCCGCCGGCCATCACCTACCACACGATCCACACCAGCCTGGTCAAGGCCGGCCAACGGGAAGTCCGACGGCGTAGCGCCACCGGCCTCCGGCTGGGAGCAATGCGCCACGATGTCCCGCAGCGCCTGGACCATATTCGCCGCCAACTGCGCAACGGTGGCCTCGTCGTGCACATTGTCGGAGTATGTCCAGCGCAATTCCAGCTCACCGTTGCGCACCAATCCGGTGACATCCAACAAATAAACCCGGACGTTTTCGGGTGCCTGATCCGGCGCCAGACCGTCGGGCCAGCCGCGGTAAAGCCCCCTGGTGTTCTGTGCCGTATTCCATTGGGCGGTATCCCATTGACCGTGGTAGTTCAGGCAGATCTGCGGCTGGGCGACGTCGCGCAGCATTCTCGCCGCGGAGTTCTCCGGACTCAGATAGCGCAGTGCGCCGTAGCTGAGCCCCCGGTGCGGTATGGCCCGCAGCTGTTCCTTGACCGACATCAGCACGGCTCGCCAGTCCGAGCCGGCCGGCACGGTGAGCGCGACCGGGAACTGGGTGGTGAACCAGCCAATGGTGCGGGACAGATCCACCCCGTCGAGAATCTCCTCGCGGCCGTGCCCCTCCAGGGCGATGAGCACCCGCTGGTGTCCGGTCCAGGTCGACAGCACCCGACCCAGAGCGCTCATCAAGACATCGTTGATCTGTGTCCGGTAGACGCCCGGCACCTGATGTAACAACGCATCGGTGTCGTCCCGGCCCAACCGCACCGATACCTCGCGGCTGGAACCGGCTGTGTTGGCACCGGCCCGGGTGACCGGCAAGTCGGGTGCTTCCTGCGATTGGTGCACGACCTGGGACCAGTACCCCAGGTCGACATCCAGCCCGCCGGCCTGAACGTGTCTGGCCAACCGGTGCGCCCACGCGGTGAACGAGGTACCAGTCGGTGGCAACGTCACGGCACCCGGCGCGCAGCGCGCCTGCTGGTAGGCCGATTCCAGATCCGCCAGCAGGATCCGCCACGACACCCCGTCGACGACGAGGTGGTGCACGGCGATGAACAGTTGTGGTCGCCGGCCGGGCCCACAGTGGAACAGCACGGCCCGCAGCAGTGGGCCGCTGGTGATGTCCAGACCGGTCTGGGCGCCGGCCGCTGCCTGCGCCATGGCCGCCACCAGCCGGTCCTCACCGTTGAGGTCTGAGAGGTCAAGTTGGCGCAACACCTCGGCGGACTCGCTGGGCACGACGTCCTGGCACCACTGGCCCTCGACGGTCGACAACCGCATGCGCAACGCGGGGTGGTGCGCCACCACCGCGTCCACCGCCGCGGACAGCGCGTCGGTGTCGAGGTCCTCAGCCAGTTCGACGGTGACGGACTGGTTGAAGTGGAGTTGTGCCCCGTAGGTGGCGAAGAACCAGCGCTGGATCGGCGTCAGCGGTGCCGGGCCGGCGACCGCTTCGCGGTCGGCCAGCTCCGAGACCGGCCCGGAGGATAATTCCGCCGTGACGGCCGCCGCGAGCTCGACGATCGTCTGGTAC
>JALZCN010000541.1 GCA_030863045.1 Actinomycetota bacterium
GTACCAGACGACCTCGCCACCAGGCTCGGCGAACTCTCCCGCGCCCACGACACGACTCTGTTCACCGTGCTGGTGGCGGCCTGGCAGGTGCTGTTCGCCCGCTGGTCAGGGCAGGACGACATCGCCGTCGGCACTGTCGTCCCCGGCCGCAACCGGCCAGAGCTTCAGCGGCTGGTCGGATTCTTCCTCAACACCCTGGTGCTGCGCGTCCCGGTGGACCGGGCCCAGTCTTTCACCGCGTTGCTGGGCACGGTACGGGAAATCGTGCTGGACGCCTTCGCTCACCAGGAATTGCCTTTCGAGCGGCTGGTCGACGCGGTGCACGCCGAGCGCGATGCCAGCCGCAACCCGCTGTTCGACGTCATGGTGCTGATGCACGACGAGCGGCGGACTCCGCCGGCGTTCGCCGACCTTCACGTCGAACACATGGACATCTCAGGTCACACCGCCGCCTTCGACATCACCTGCGAGTTCCAGGTGATAGCAGGGAAGGCAGACCCCGGCGGGGTGCGCGCGACGTTGACCTACAACACCGATCTATTCGACGCGGCGACCATCGACCGGTTGGTGCAGCAGCTGTCGGTGCTGCTAGCCGCAGTGGCGGCCGATCCGGGGCAGCAGGTGGGGCGGTTGCCGTTGCTACCCGCGACGGAGCGGGATCAGGTTCTGGCCCAGTGGAACGACACCGGCGCATCGGTGCCGCCAGCGACGTTGCCGGAGATCGTCGCCGCAGCGGTGGCCCGGACCCCGCAGGCACCGGCGGTGATCTCCGGCACCGGGGTACTGACCTACGCGCAGCTGGCCACCGACGTCAACCGCCTGGCGCGGGTGTTGATCGCCCACGGTGCAGGGCCGGAGCAGGTCGTGGCGTTGGTGCTGAACCGCTCGGTGGACATCGTGGTGGCCCAGTTGGCGGTGGTCAGCGCGGGTGCGGCGTTCGTGCCCATCGACCCGGACTATCCCGGACAGCGCATCGACTTCATGCTCGCCGACGCCGATCCGGTGCTGGTGCTGACCGTCAAGGAGCATGCGGATCGCCTCCGTTGCGACGCTCAGATCGTGGTCCTGGACGACCCGGACTGGGTTTCGCAGCTGGCGGCGGTGGATGGCACCGCGATGCACAACCATCGCCCAGCGTCGTTGATGCTGTCCCACCCGGCGTATGTGATCTATACCTCGGGTTCGAGTGGGCGACCCAAGGCTGTGGTGATGCCCCACGCCGGGTTGGCCGGCTTCGCTGCCGCCCAGGCCGACTATTTCGGCGTGCGGCCGGGAGATCGAGTGTTGCAGTTCTCCTCCCCCAGCTTCGACGCCTCGGTGTTGGAGCTGTGCCTGGCGCTGCCGGCCGGGGCCGCATTGGTGGTGCCCCCAGCAGGCCGGTTGCTGGGAGAGCAGCTGGCCGACGTGCTCGACCGTTATGGCATCAGCCACGCTCTGATCCCGCCGGCCGCGCTGGCCACCCTGCCCCCCTCGGCAGCCGGCGGGTTGCCGGCGTTCCGGTGCCTGATCGTGGGCGGGGAGGCCTGCCCGGACGAGCTGGTCGCGCGCTGGGCTCCGCACCGAACCATGATCAACGCCTACGGACCCACCGAGTCCACGGTGGTGACGGCGTGGAGCCAGCCGTTGACCGCCGGGGAACCGGTGCTGATCGGGACCCCGATTCCCACCACCAAGGCTTACGTGCTCGACCAGTACCTGCAGCCGGTTCCGGTGGGGGTGACCGGCGAGCTCTACATCGCCGGCGCCGGGTTGGCCCGCGGCTACCTGAACCGCCCAGGCCTGACCGCCACCCGGTTCATCGCCAACCCCTTCGGCGAGCCCCGCCTTTCTCATGCAGACGGTGAAACCGGCACGCGGATGTATCGCAGCGGGGACCTGGTGCGCTGGACCGCAGCCGGGCAGCTGGAGTTCATCGGCCGGGCCGACTCGCAGGTCAAGATCCGCGGGTATCGCATCGAGCTGGGCGAGGTGGAGTCGGTTCTGCTCACCCACCCGGACATCGCCCAGGCGGTAGTGACCCTGGCCCGCTACGACGAGCGTCCCTACCTGCTGGCTTACCTGGTGGCGGCAGGCCCCCCGAACAGCGCTCCCACCATCGAGGCGCTGCGCGAGTTCGCCGGTCGCGTGCTGCCCGACTACATGCTGCCCTCGGCGGTGACGGTGCTGCCTGCGCTGCCGCTGACGGCCAGCGGGAAGATCGACCGGCGGGCCTTGCCGGCCCCCGACCACCGCCCCGCGCCCACCTCCGGTTACGTCGCCCCGCACACCCCCGTCCAACGCCGGCTCGCCGACATCTGGGCTCAGGTGCTGGGCGCGGACCGGATAGGGCTGCACGACAACTTCTTCGAACTCGGCGGGGACTCGATCCTGAGCATCCAGCTGGTCTCCCGCGCCCGGCAAGCGGGACTCAAGCTCAACTACAAGGACGTCTTCCTGCACCAGACCATTGCCGCCCTCGCACCGCTGGTCGGCATCTTGGACACGCCGGGTGATGAACTCCCGGCGGTCCACGGCCCCGCCCCGCTGACCCCCATCCAACGCTGGTTTTTCAGCACGTACGGGCCCCTGCGGCACTTCACCATGTCGATGTTGCTGGAGCTGGCCGAGGACCTCGACGAGAGCGCCCTGCAGACCGCCGTCGACGCGGTCGTGGCCCGCCACGACGCGCTCCGGCTCCGGTTCGAGTGCCTCGACGGCCAGTGGTGCCAGCAGGTAGCACCCGCCGTTCCGAGCGGGTTGCTCGAACGGCGGGACCTGGCAGGCCTGGCGAAGCCGGCACAGCAGGCCGTGCTGGAGGCGGCGGCCGCCGCGGCGCGATCCGAACTCGACCTGGGTGCCGGTCGGATGATCAGGGCGGTGCTGTTCGGGCGCGGATCAGGGCAGCGACCCCTGCTCTTCCTCGCCGTCCACCACCTCGCCGTCGACGGTGTCTCCTGGCGCATCATCGTCGACGACCTCGACACCGCCTACCGGCAGGCCGCCGCCGGCGCAACGGTGGCGCTGGAGCCGGCCGGCACCTCGGTTGCCACCTGGGCATCACGGCTGACCGAACACGTCCGGGCGGGGAGGCTCGACACGGACCTGGAGTTCTGGACGCAGATGTCCCGCGGCGCACAGGCCGACCTGCCCGTGGACCATCCCGGCGCGCACACCGCCGGCTCCACCCGCCGGGTCACCGTCCGGCTGGGCAGGGCCCAGACCGGCGCCCTACTGCGCCAAGTACCGGGGGCGTACCGGACACACATCAACGATGTGTTGCTCAGTGCCTTGGGCCGGGTGCTGTCGGCCTGGACCGGTCGCGAGCAAGTGCTGGTCGCGGTGGAGGGGCACGGCCGCGAGGAGCTTCTCGACGGGATAGATCTTTCGCGCAGTGTGGGGTGGTTCACCACGCAGTTCCCCGTCACGCTGACGATCCCGGCCGGCTCGGGCTGGCGAGCGGTCCTGACGTCGGTCAAGGAACAGCTGCGGGCCATACCACACCGGGGGCTGAGCTACGGCGCGCTGCGCTATCTGAGTACCGACGACTCCCCGGCCGCTGCACTGCGCTCCGACGAGCGGCCCCAGATCTGCTTCAACTATCACGGGCAATGGGAGACCCCCGCTGCCGCGGGCGGCTTGTTCCGCGCTCGGCACGACAGCGTGGGCGCGGACCTGGCACCCGATCAGTCGGCTCTTAACCTGCTGGACGTCGCCGGCCTGGTGGAGGACGGGGAACTGGAGCTGACCTGGTTCTACTCCAGCCAGGTGCATGATGAGGCCACGGTGCGGCGGCTGGCCGGAGAGATGATCCAGTCCCTCACCGAGATCATCGACCATTGCACCCAGCCCGGCGCCGGTGGGTGTACGCCGTCGGATTTCCCGCTGGCTCGCCTTGACCAGGCCGGCGTGGACCGGCTGGTGGGTGACGGGCGGGCGGTGGAGGACATCCACCCACTGACGCCGTTGCAGGCCGGGATGTTGTTCCACAGCCTGGTCGACACCGACTCCGCCGCTTACGTCGACGAGATCCGGCTCCGGCTGTCAGGTGTCTCCGACGTTCAGGCGCTGGGCGCGGCGTGCCAGCGGGTGGCCGACCGCACACCTGCGTTGCGCAGTGCTGTGGTGTGGGAGGGGGTCGACGAGCCGCTGCAGGTGGTACATCGCCGCGTCGCGGTTCCGACGCGCTACTACGACTGGCGCGATCTCTCCGACCTGGAACAAGATCGGCAGCTGCAGCGGGTCGTGGCCGAGAACCGAGCCGCCGGGATGGACCTGACCGCACCACCGTTACTACGGCTGGCCATCGCGGCGCTGACCGACGACCAGGTTCTGCTGGTGTGGACCTCGCATCACGTCGTGCTGGACGGCTGGAGCCTGGCCCAGGTGTTCACCGAGGTGAGCGAGCAGCACGCGGCCATCGTGCACGGCCGGACGCCCGAACTGGTCACCCGACGTCCGTTCCAGGATTACCTGGACTGGCTGAGCGAGCAGGACGAGCGGCAGGCGCAGGAGTACTGGCGGCGGGTGCTGTCTGGATTCATCGCGCCCACCGGTCTGCCGTATGACCGGCAACCTCGGGAAGCACACCGGGCGGAGTCCGCCGAGACGGTGCAGGTCGAGCTCTCCGTCGAGGAGTCGCAGCGGCTGCGGCGCTTCGCCCAGCGCGGCGGCCTGACGCTGAACACGATCGTGCAAGGCGCCTGGGCGGTGCTGCTGTCTCGCTACAGCAGAGAGTCTGAGGTGCTCTTCGGCACCACGGTCTCCGGGAGGCCGGCCGAGCTGCCAGGTGTGGACTTGATGGTCGGCATGTTCATCAACACGGTGCCAGCCCGGGTGCTGGTCGATGGTAAGCAGGCGGTGCTGTCGTGGCTGCGTGAGTTGCAGGTCCAGCAGTCGGGATCGCGGCGGTTC
>JALZCN010000552.1 GCA_030863045.1 Actinomycetota bacterium
CAGCTCGCCTTCCCAGAGTCCAGGCACGCGAGGAGCGGTAGCCCCAGCGACACGCCCTCCCCCGCGACCGTGCCGACGATCGCGGCGCCGGTGGCGAAGCGGGGCTCGCCGCCGGCGAGCCCCGCTCCGAGCTCGGCCGCTCCGGTGGCGGTCGCGCCTGCCGACTCACGCCGCGCCATAGACGTGTCCGCGGCAGCGGCGCCGTAGCTCACGAGGTCGTGGCTACCGTGCACTCCACGGCGCCTGCGACGACGTCGGTCAACCGGCCGCTCGAGCGGTGGATGCGGCGTTGCGCGGTTGCGCCGTTGCCCCGCCTGAGCACGGTGGTGACCAGGTCTTCCACAACGTCGAGCTCGCCCTGGTCCTCCAGGACTGGCCGGAGGTGGTCCAGGAGCAGGCGGATGACCTGAGCGGCCGGCGCGGGCCGGCCGGTGGGATCGACGAGATCACCGTCGAGCCCTGACCGACCGGCTCGCCAGCTCATGAGCCGGAGCAGCTCGGTGCGAACTGGTACTGGCGGTATGTCGGCCCGCCACGACCGCGCAGCTGTTTCGGCCAGGGCTCTGACCAGGGCCGCCAACAGCACCGTATCGTTGGGGACCATACAGACGTCGGCAATGCGCACTTCCACCGTCGGATGCTCGCGGGACAGCCGCGCGTCGAAATAGATCATTTTCTCGTCGAGCAACGTCCCGGTATCGACCATCGCGCGCGTCGTGGCGTGATAGCTCTCGGTGGAGCCGAACAGTTCAGCGGGACCGGCCGACGGCCAACGACCCCAGACCTGTGATCGAAAGCTGGCGTAGCCGCTGTCCTGTCCCTGCCAGAACGGCGAGTTGGCGCTGACTGCAAGTAGGCAGGGCAGCCACCCGCGGATGCGATCCAGGATCGCCACTCCCTCAGACTCCGACTCGACCTGAACGTGCACATGGCAGCCACAGGTGAGTTGCTCTCCAGCGGTGAGGCCGAACGCGTCCAGCATCCGCTGATAACGAGGCGAAGAGCTGATCGACGGGTCGACCGGGAGCGGTGACGTGGCCAGAGCAGCGACCCTGGCTTCCCTGCCCTCGGCGGCTTCGCCCGCAGCGCGCCGCCACCGGCACACCTCGGACGCCAGTTCGTCCAGCGACGTGCAAGGTCGCGTATTCGTCTCGACCTGCTGGCGGGTCAGCTCCGACGTCAGGGCTTGATCAGCTGCCGGTTCGCCATCGGCAGCGTCCCGCAACACGGCTGACGACAGCGCCAATGCCTGGCCGCTGTCCGGATCGACCAGCAGTAACTCTTCTTCTACCCCCACACTACGAGCGCCCATCCGATCATGCTACTCAGGGCCGAGTACCGACTCTGGTGCGCAGTTCATGCACGCGGCCTCTGGGCGTCGTGGGCGCCAACGGCGGTGTCGACATGCCGGCGCCGTCGCGCATACCGCGCAGCAGCTCTTCGATGGCCTCCCGCGAGCTGTACCGGGGGGACCAGCCCAGCTCCGTCCGAGCCCGGGTGGTATCCATGATCGGTAGCCGCAGGAATATGTCGAACAGGTAAGGCGAAGCGGGAACCACGTGCAAGTGCCACGCCAACCACAGGGCGGTACGCACCGGCCAGGCCGGGATTCGCACGACGCGGGCACCGAGACACTCGGCCAGCAAGGCGGCATCGACCACGGGTTCAGCACCGATGTTGAACGCACCGCGCGCCTCGCTCAGCGCGGCCAAGCAGTAGGCCTGAGCGGCATCGTCGGTGTGCATCACTTGGAACCGCAGACCCGGCAGGTCGGGCACGAACGGTACCAGGCCCGGCCGCACCAGCCAGTGCGGCAACAGCGGTCCGACGCCTAGTCGGCGTTGCTGGCTGGCCGACTCCCGTTTGAAGATGAAACCCGGGCGAAGCCGCACCACCCGGATGTCCGGATGGGCACGCTCGAAGGCGTCCAGGCTCCGTTCCAGGTAGGCCTTTTCCCGGGTGTAGCTGGCGGTCGGCCAGCCGTCGGTAGGCCATTGCTCGTCAACTGGCTTGTCCTTGGGCCCAGGCGAGTACGCGCCCACCGAAGATGCGTACACCAACGCCGGCACCCCAGCGTCGGCCACCGCCTGGAAAACTCGGACACTGCCCCCCACGTTGGTGCGCCAGGTAATCAGCGGGCTATGGGTGGGCTGTAGGAGCCACGCCAGGTGGATCACCACGTCGGCGCCACGAAACAATCCGACGAGATCGTCCCGTTCAATATCGGCCTGGGCCCAGTCGGTCCGCGGCGCCGACCACTGTGGTGGCCGGCGCGCCACGCCCAGTATCGACGCCACGCTGGGATCCTCGGCCAGCGCCTGCACCACGCTCGTCCCAACGTTGCCGGTCGCACCGACGACCACCACTCGCCGACCTCGGCCGGGCGAGTCATTTCCGGTTGTGGCTGACATGTCGTAGGGCTACCCGCGCTGCCGGCACAGAAACCGCCGACTGCTCGCCGACTCCCGACCTCGACCGTAACTGTTCGGTCGATCTGGAGCAGCTCTGCTGTCGGGTGAGGACTGTGCGTCTGGTCAGAGCGAGCGCGTGCGGCGCATCGGAATAGGTTTCACCCCTCGATACCGACGGGGCCACCACTGCAACGGTGTGTTATACGTCTCGGCCTCATTGCTGCCCGACGTCACGGTGACTCATCAACAGGTAACGATGAGGCACTACAGCAGCGGCTGCATGCACGACGAGTGATCTGTTCACCTGTCATTTACCCGATAGGGGGGCAGCGTCCACCGGGCGTCCCTACCGTCCGAAGGAGCGGCGCGGGAGCCGCATTCTCACGAACGAACCCCCGGAGGACTCAGTGAAGCTCAAGCGGCATGGTGTCGCGCCCGCGCTAGTGACGACCGCCGCGCTGGTGTTGGCGGCCTGCGGCAGTGACCCCAATGTCGGTGGCGGAGCCGGCGGCCCGTCAGCAGGTGTGCCCGTCAACTGCGGTGGCAAGACTAACCTCAGCGGCGAAGGCTCCTCCGCGCAGAAGAACGCGATGGATGTCTTTATCCAAGCCTACCAGCAGCGCTGCTC
>JALZCN010000563.1 GCA_030863045.1 Actinomycetota bacterium
GGCCAGGTCGGCGTCCACATCAAAGAAGACCGCGCCGGGCAGGTGACCCGCGCGGTAGTCGACGCGACCGGGTGGGCCGGAAAGCGACCATCGAACGTCTGCCACGGTGGGTGGCTCCGGCCCGGTGAGCAGAGCAGCCAACTCTCGGGGCGTGATCACCGGATACATGACGCCCATCCTGCGCCCGTGCGTACGCGTACTCCGCAGCAGCCCTGTGGGCTACTACCATGGGTGTAACCGAGGGAGATTGGTGTGAACGAGCTCATCGACACCACCGAGATGTACCTGCGAACCATCTTCGAGCTCGAGGAAGAAGGTGTGGTGCCCCTGCGGGCGCGGATCGCTGAGCGTCTCGGCCAAAGTGGGCCCACCGTGAGCCAGACCGTGGCGCGCATGGAACGCGACGGCCTGCTGACCGTGGCCGATGATCGACATCTCGAGCTCACCGCGGAGGGCCGCAGCCGAGCCGTTTCGGTGATGCGTAAGCACCGGCTCGCCGAACGCTTGCTCGTCGATGTGATCGGGCTGGAGTGGGAGCAGGTGCACACCGAGGCCTGCCGCTGGGAACACGTGATGAGCGAGGCCGTGGAGCGCAAGCTCATCGCGCTGCTGGGCAACCCGACCACATCCCCGTACGGCAACCCGATCCCGGGGCTTGACGAGCTCGGGGTCGGAGAGCCTGCCGCCCTCCTCGAAGCTGACCTCGTCCGGCTGGACGAGGTGGCCCGGCGCGGCGGCGGCACGGTAGAGGTACGACGCATCGCCGAGCATGTGCAGCTCGACCCCGCCCTGATGGCGGACCTACACAAGGTCGATGCAGTGCCCGGAAACGTGGTAGAGGTTGCCGCCCAAGCGCGGGCGACCCATCCCGTGGTGCTGTCCGGCCGGGGATCCACCGTCGAGGTGGACGGTGCACTCGCGCACGCCGTAATGGGCCGTCGGCGGTGACCACGCCGAGCTCGATGCGGCTGCTGGTCACCGGGGGCGCGGGTTACATCGGCAGTGTTTGTTCCGCGCGGCTGGTTGAGGCCGGTCATGACGTCGTAGTACTGGATGACCTGTCCACCGGGCATCGGGATGCTGTACCACCCGGCTGCCGTTTCGTCGAAGGAACGGTCGAGGATGCCGGCGCGGTGCTGGCCGAGGGTTTCGACGGTGTACTGCATTTTGCGGCCCGTTCGCTCGTCGCCGAGTCGATGACGCAGCCGCAGCGCTACTGGTTGGGGAACGTGGTGGCCTCGGTACGGTTGCTCGAGGCGATTCGCGAGCACGGAACGCCGCGGCTGGTGTTCTCCTCCACCGCGGCCACCTACGGTGAACCGGCGTCGATGCCGATCACCGAGGATGAGGCTACCCGACCGACCAATACCTACGGGGCGACGAAGCTTGCGATCGACCACGCCATCACCTCCTATGCCGTCGCGCACGGCATCGCGGCGGTGAGCTTGCGGTACTTCAATGTCGCCGGCGCCTATGGCCGGTACGGTGAGCGGCATACCGTCGAGACGCACCTCATCCCACTGACGCTGCAGGTCGCTCTCGGCCGACGAGAGAAAATCATGGTGTTTGGGGCCGACTGGCCCACTCCGGACGGCACTTGTATCCGGGACTACATCCACGTGGTCGACCTCTCCGACGCCCATGAGCGCGCGCTCGAGCAGGCCGTACCCGGCGAGCATCGCATCTACAATCTGGGCAATAGCGCCGGGTTCTCGGTGCGGCAAGTCGTGGACACCTGCCGGCAGGTCACCGGGCACTCGATTCCCGCGAACAACACGTCGCGTCGGCCGGGCGACCCGGCGGTGCTCATCGCCTCCAGCGATCGAGCGCACCGGGAGCTGGGATGGAAACCGGAGCGGGCCGACCTCGCCGCAATCGTGGCGGACGCTTGGAATTTCGCCCGCGGGGCCGGCTGACTCCTACGGTGGTGGCTCACCGCTCACCGCCTTCGCCGCGATCGTCGCTTGGGGGACGTGCGCGGACGTCGTTGCAGAGCGGCCGCAGCGTCTATTGCGACCCCGCGCAGCACCTCCGGTGGCAGGCCTCCGTCCAGCGCAGCCCGCAGCAAGCCGGACAGGGAGTGGTCAGGGCAGGCTTGCAGAGCAGTATTCAAGGCCACGCCGGCCAGCGCGCCGTCGCCGCGCAGGTACGCGGTCAGCGCCAGCAGTGCCGCGGGTTCGGCCCGCTCCGGCGCTGGGGTGGCCCGTACCAATGCCAGCCACAGCCGCTCGGCGGCAACCGCGCCGGAACCCGTGCACCAGGGTAGGCATGCGTCGCGAACCCGATGATCACACAATGCGGAGGCCACCTCGGCGATGAGGCTGTCGGTCAACGTGAGATCTCCCGCTGCTGCCCGGTGTAGCTGCCTCAAGCGCGCAAGCCGCTGGGCTACCAGCCGGGAACTCATCGGGTGATCCGCGTTGGCCGCGTTCAACAGCATCGCCCGGCGCTGCAGTGCCGCAGCATCCTCCCCGGCCAGCAGCCCGGCCATCTCCTCCCGGCTATTGAAGGTCACTGCACCCGCCGCAACCGTCGCGGCCGCCAGCGGACTGGTCGTAGGATCGGCCACTGTGCCGGCACACAGCGGATCGTCGTAGCACCGCCACGGCGCTCCATGGATCGTCTCCGCCGCCCAGGAGGCGTGTACGACGTGGAGCCCGCCGCCGGTCAGCACGTCGTCGACGGCGTCTACCAGCGCCCGATGCGGGAGGTCACCATCTGAGGTGGGGCCACCCCCGATCACGACCAATGCGACGCCGGTGGGTTGTTGCCGGGAGATGGGCACCAGCAGCTGATCAGCTAACAGCGGTGCCTGGTCGGTATCGACCAGATCGGCCCGCATAGTCAACCCCAGCCTCTTACCGTGCAGGGCCAAGACGACCAACGAGTTATGTGGGTGATAACCCAGCAGATGCGGGACAGCGGCGATCAGCTCGGAAGGGTTGGATAACCGGATACGCCCGGTGACAGGTACGCTCATGCCACCGAACGGTCCTCCCGCCGCGTGGCGGGGGCCAGTCACGGCTTGACCGGCTGTGGACTGCGGGGATCAGTGTGGACCACTACCCCGGCAGCTCCGTCGCGAGCACCGGAATGTCGGGGAGGTCGCTATTCTGTCCCGCCAAGGGGCCCGCAAGCTTGTGCTAAACCACATTCGGCCTTCGACAGACGTAAACCAGCCCCGGAGGTAGGTTCCACCACACCGTGCGGGTGATGTGCACTTCGTTGAACACCTCGTCGAGTAGCGAACGGAACTGGCGCGCCCGGGTCATCGGTAGCGAGTGCAGGTAGGCGATGGTGGCGAAACAGCCCCCCGAGCCTAAGGAGCGGGCCGCCGCGTGAACGATCGCGCGCTGCGCGTCCACGTCGATCAATGACCACGGCAGTCCGCTGACCACAGCGTCCACGGCGGGCACCTGGTGTTCGGCGAGCAACCGCTCCAGGTCGACGGCGTCTCCGACCAGCACCTCGACGTCGGGGTGCTCGGCGCGCAAGTAGTTAGCCAGCACTACGTCGATCTCAACCGCCACCTGCCGCCCCCGGCCGCCGAGCCGGCACTCGATGGCGGTCGTCACCGAGCCGGTGCCCGATCCCAGCTCGACCACAACCGGCTCCTGGACAGGGGGGACCATGGTGGCCATCTGCGCCGCCAGCCGTGAGGAACTCGGCGCTACGGCGCCCACGGTGGCCGGGCTGCGCCGTACGGCAGCGAGGAAGGCAGCGAGGTGTCGCGGTAGCAGGGGCATGAGTGCAGACTGCCGCTGAGACGCCGCACTGTGAAATCGATCTTCGTCGATCGCTCAGCACCCACGGACGGAATGAATCGGCTGGCGTGCCGTGTTACACCTGGTGCGTTGTATCC
>JALZCN010000570.1 GCA_030863045.1 Actinomycetota bacterium
GTTACGGGTTTAGAACTTCGCCACCTGACTCGCCCGATACTCCGCAGCGATCGTGAATTCTGCGTGGCGCGGATCGAAAGTTGTCCTTGATCCCGGGAGTACGGCAGCTAAGCGGCCATCACTAAGATCATCGAATACTTCCGGCGCACATCCACACTCGCGATCATGGCGCGGTAACGGTCGCGGCAGCACCACGACTTAGTTATCGTGAGCATCACCGCATCCCCGATTACGAGATCGTCCTCGGTGGGCCTGGCGTTTCGACCGGACATCGCCGGGCTGCGGACCGTCGCCGTCGGAGTTGTGGTGCTTCACCACGCCGGTGCGCCTTGGCTGCCCGGCGGATACGTCGGCGTTGACGTCTTCTTCGTCATCTCCGGGTATCTGATGACCGCCTTGCTCATGAAAGAAATCGATCGGACCGGGCGAGTCCGCCTTCTAGCCTTCTACGCGCGGCGAATTCGCCGGTTGCTCCCGGCCGCTGCCACTGTGCTCCTAGCGACCATTGTCGCCGCCAAGGTTCTGCTGACACCTCTCGAATTGTTGGAAATCGCGAAAGCCGGCGCAGCGACGGCACTTTATATGGTCAACATGTGGTTGGCCAAGACGGGAACCGACTACCTCGCAAGCGAGGCACCGTCGCCGCTGCAGCACTACTGGTCGTTGGCGGTGGAGGAACAGTTCTACCTTCTCTGGCCGCTGCTCCTGCTCCTGGCGTGCGCGCTGCGGTACCGGTGGCGTGTTCCAGTGGCAGGCAGCGTGACAGTACTGTGCGCCATCTCGCTGATCCTGTGCGTGTGGCTGACATTGGTCAGCCAACCGTGGGCGTTTTTCAGCCTTCCGACGCGGGCGTGGGAGCTGGGTGCTGGCGGCTTGGTTGCGCTGGCCGCACACCGGCTCGATCGGATCCCGCCGAGGTGGGCGCACGCCATCAGCTGGGGGGGACTGTTCATGATCGCGATCACAGCAGCGACCTACACTCGGGAGACTGCGTTCCCCGGATGGCCCGCAGTGGCCCCGGTGGCAGGAGCCATGGCGGTCCTCGTCGGTGGCGGGTGCGGCACAGCAGGTGGCGCATCCAGGGTACTTGGGCTGGCGTTGATGCAGCGCGGAGGCGAGTTGTCCTACTCGCTGTACTTGTGGCATTGGCCGGTGTTCGTGCTGCCCGTCGCTGCCTTCGGTGAGCTGGGTGGCTGGACGCGGGCTGGCTTGGTCGTCGTGGCAGTCGCGCTGGCCTGGGCGACGTATACGCTGGTGGAAAACCCGATGCGCCAAAGCGCACGATTGCGCAACGGCCTGCGCCACAGCTACACCCTGGGAGCCAGCCTGACTGCGGTTGGGGTCGCCGCCGCCGCTGTGGCGGGGGTGCCACCGAAGCTGGCAACCGATGTGTGGGTCGAGCCGCTGACGCCCGTCCGATTGGCTGAGGGCGTCGTCAGTGCGGCCAAAGTCGTACCCGCCAACGTCACTCCGGCGCTGACTAAGGTGACCGACGACACCGCGCGGATTTACGACCGTGTCTGCCATCTGTCGTACACCGCGACGATCGCACCCGAGTGCGTGTTTGGAGTCCGCGACGCACCAAGGTCCATGGTGTTGATGGGCGACTCGCACGCCGCCCAGTGGTTTCCGGCCCTGGAGCGGATAGCGAGCGAAGACAGGTGGCGGCTGATCCACCTGACGAAGTCCGCATGCCCTCCGGTCGACGTGGCAGTGCGAAACCTCAAGCTGCACCGCGCCTACCATGAGTGCGGGCAGTGGCGCGCGCACGCGGTGGCCCGCATTCAGGGCGAGCGGCCTGAGGTCGTCGTGCTCAGCAGCTACTCACGGTATTACCGTGCGTTGATGGTCGGGGATGAGGATTTTCTGACCGCCTGGTCCGGCGGTCTCACTCGCCTCGTTGGA
The DNA here is from genome assembly GCA_030863045.1 of Actinomycetota bacterium. Classification (GTDB taxonomy): domain Bacteria; phylum Actinomycetota; class Actinomycetes; order Mycobacteriales; family Pseudonocardiaceae. The sequence goes on from JALZCN010000570.1 coordinate 1,906, forward strand.
CAATTCCCGGCCGGAACCCGTGTGGTGGTCATCGGTGACACGCCGACGTGGCCCAGGCCGCCGGTGCACTGCCTGTCGGCCCACCTCAACGACACGTCGGTGTGCTCCGCGGCGGCATCCGACCTGACCGCCGAGGACTTCTATGCCGCGGAAGCGGCGACAGCAGCGGCCTTAGGAGCAACCTTTGTCCCCACAATTGGTTGGCTGTGCACCGACAGATGCGAGCCACTGGCGGCCAACGCGGTGATCTACCGGGATCGCCATCACATCACCGCGACCTTCGCGGAGCTGCTGACCGATCGCTTCAGGCAGGCCATCAGCGTGGCAGCACGATGACGGATCTGGCTGGACCAGCGACCCTTGGATGCGGCTGCGACAAGCTAGGCGAGTTTCCTGGGCGATGTCTTCTAATGCGTCGAGCACGGCGATGAGCTGACCCGCGCGGCCAGCTTCGAACCGCCTATGGCGTGCACTTCCTCTGGTGGCGGGCTCGGCCTGACTGTCCCGTCGTCACAGTTGGCGGAAGCGGACCCTCGCAACGAATCCTCACCGCACCGACGTCGCGCTGTTAGGGTTGCTCACCGTGTCGCTGGCCATTGCCACACGCAGTCGCGCCAGCGCGCGGTGCTGGAGCACCCGAACCGCGCCGGGCGTGGACTGGACTGCCTGGGCGGTTTCCGCGGCGCTGAGTCCAAGCACAACGCGCAGCACCAAAGTCTTACGTTCCCGATCGGACAGCAAGGCGAGCAGGCGGCCCAGCCGCTGGGACTGCTCGGCGTGCAACACTTGTTGCTCGGGGCCGTCGTGGTGCACCGCAGCGTCGTCGACTTGTGCCATCGGCTCCGACTGATCCCGCGCGGCCGCCCGAAAAGCATCGGTCACCTTGTGGGCGGCGATACCGTAAACGAACGCTTTGAACGACAGCCCCCTGACCTGGCAGCGGGCCAACGCGGTGAACACGGCCAAGCAGACGTCTTGGGATACGTCCTCGGCTGAGTGGATGACGCGTTGCTGGCGCCCCAGCCGGGCCCGGCAGTACGGCAGCACCATCGCC
>JALZCN010000574.1 GCA_030863045.1 Actinomycetota bacterium
CGTATGGGGTGTTCGACTTGTGCGGCAACATCTGGGAGTGGTGCTCCACGGAGACTAGGCCCAGCCGGCACGAGTTGAAGGGTGGTGCCTGGACCAGTCCGTTCCTCCGGGCGGCGCCATCGTTGTCAACGACGCCGCTGCGTCCATGTGCGACGACGACACAGGATTCCGGTGCGTAGTGACAGCCGAAACGCTGGACCGTTGATCAATCGCTAGACGGGCTGAGATGGGCGTAGAGCATCGGAGCCTTTGTTGGGTCGGTGATCAGCGTGAACAACCTCGTTGCTCGACCGCTTGTCCGCGATCAGCTCAGCAGCAACTCACGATCACGGGCTGGAATACAGGTGCAGCCCAGCCGATTTTAAATTCGCCTCGATGTGACCCACCGTACCGGCACCAAAACTCCACATCATCAATGATGCTCCCAAGGTTTCTGTTGTTCCTTGGTTCATCAGTACCGTGGGTCACTCCGACTTCTCGCACGGCATCGCTTGCGATTTCACCTCGCGGCTTATACGCTCAGCTACCCGACTCCGTCGAGTGGGTCCGTACGAGACCTCCCGGGGTAACGCAGAGAACTTTCCCACCGCGCCGCCCGCACACACGTTGTTGTGGCCAGATGCCCCAAGTATTTCCTTCACCCCCATACTGCAGACTCGGCATCATCTGGATCGGGCCGACCGGTTCGCCACAATCGGCTACGGCGCGGTGTTTCGCCTCAAACCCTTCAGACCCCACCTCACGGCAGGCGCCCTGTCCTGCGCCATCACTCAGCACGACCCGACAGCCCACCATCGCGGCCACCGCGCCACCTCCCAACAGCGCCCAGCGAGGCATTACCCCCGCCTTCGGCTACGGACCCCGCTTGGGGCCGGTTCGGCTGGACTTTCACCGGCTAGCTCTCTGCGCCGCCTGGCGCACACTACTGCCGCCTCCGACGCCTACCCGGCTGGCAACTCGTTTCCCAAGGTCGGTTATAGAGCACCGTGTTGCGGCAATACGATCCGCAGATTGCCGGGCCGGAAAGGCCCTCCCCAGTTCCCGCCGCCACTCCCTGAACGTTCCGCGCCCCATACGCCGAGAAGTCCATCAGCGTGCTGCAGGTTGGACCTCAACATTGTGATCGATCAGTTCCCGAAGCTGCTCCCGAGACTGGCCAAGAAGCCGGGTCAACTTTGGTCGCAGGTAAGGCAGCGGAGCTGGTCGCCGGCTTCCCACCGGATCACCGTCGACCGATCCACGTGCAGCGCCGCAGCCAAGCTCTCCTGCGTGTAGCCGGCGGCCTTGCGCACACCAACCAGCGCCACGCGGCGGCGCGCACTAACCACTCCGCTGCCTCCTGCTCGCTCGTACTAGTGATCACCGTATCAGGGTCACCGGCGATTCCTGCACGTTAATGGCCCCAGTGCCACACCGCCACCACGAAGCGCCGACGTTTCCGCTCTGGGCGGTTACGCACCTCTTCGGTTGTAGTGGAGACAAGCACCCGGCGCCGGGACAGCGCGAGCCGCAGCTGGAGATCCCCGTACCGCAGTAGCCCGCGCGCTTCCGTCTCAACCCGGCGCCGGGTACATCCACTGCTCCCATGCGAAGGGCTACCCGAGTGGCAAAGACCGGTCAGCGGGGAATCTGGTGAATCGTGAACTCTTGGCAGAGTTGGCGTGGCTCAACACTGCTCCAGCGGCAATGGCATGCGAATGATAGACGGTACTGCCACCGCTGCCGAACAGCTGGATTACGGGCGGTGTCTGATTGCTGTCGGTGAGCAGTTACAGAAACGGGCCAACGAGACGGCTGTAACGGTCGTCGACGGTGAGGTCTTATCTTGTGGCTAAGCTTTCAAAATCTGATGAGCAGGATACATTTTCCGGCATCGGAATACCCCGCAGGATCTCGGCCGAAGGCAGGGAGGGCACTGCTGCAACCGTCGCTATAACGACATACCGGGGACGCGTATGGATGTCTATCGTGCCCCCATTTACCTGGGAAGCAATCATGGATCCAGGGAGTGTGGATGAGCTGATACATGCGCTGGAGTTGGCTCGGGATGAGGCGAAGCGGATGGTCCCAGTCGCCGGATTACGATCAGGGCCAACGCACAAGGCCATAAAGGCACCACGGTAGGCAACTCGGCGATTGTTGACTTACCGCGACTGCCAGCGCAGGGTGAACTTCGGATCCTCGTGTTCTTTCCCGGCTTCGCGGATCTCAAGTTCGTAGTCACCGACCCAGCTCTCACCACCATCGGTACCCATTGGGCACTGTCAAC
>JALZCN010000526.1 GCA_030863045.1 Actinomycetota bacterium
GTTTGTAGACGGTGTCAGACAGGCGTCGTTTCAGGCAGCGGAGGGCTTCTCTAGGTGTTTTGCCGTCGGGGAGTTTGCGTCGGTAGTAGGCGCGGCCTTTGGTGTCGTTGCGGAGTTGGACGATGGCCATGATGTGCAGGGCCCGGTTGATGCGCCGGTTGCCCGCGCGGGACAGGCGGTGGCGTCGATGGTCGCCGCTGGAGGCGTCGATTGGGGCGGTGCCGTTCCAGCTGGCGAAGTGGCTGCGGCTGGGGAATCGGCTGATGTCACCGACGTCGCCAAGGATGCGGGCGGCGCTGGACGGACCAATGCCGTATAGGCCGAGCAGAGTGGTTTCGGTCTTGTCGAGCAGTTCCCGCAGTTGGACATTGACGGCCTTTTCTCTGGTTGCCGTCATTGTCTGGCGGAAGGTCGATGGTGAAGTCGCGACGAACGAGCCGACCAGCAGCCGCCGGTCGCCGACTGTGACGTAAACCTCGATGAGCTCGGCCATCTCGTTGTGGCTGGATGCCAAACAGGGCCCGCGGTGGTAGCCGGGCGAGTCGAGATGGCGATGACGATCTTGCCGCGCAGGTGGCCAGCGTCGAGGCGGCGGTAGGGGCGTCGGCGGCTTTTTCGAATGGTAGACGCCTCGATGGGCATACGCAGGCGGCCGTTTTCGAACAGCGGCAAGGTCTGCACCATGGCCTCGGGGATAGGGATGGTTTCGGTGGAGAAGTGCACGCCGTGGCGGGCGGCGTCGAGGTCGGCGATGGTGATGACCTTGGCCGGATCTCCGGTGAGGGCAATCGAAAGTGGCAGCACACCGCGGCCAGTGGCGCCGAGCACCGCGTCGATGCTCTGCGGTGCTGCGGCCTTGATACGTTCGGCCAGGGCCCTGGCCATAGGTCATCGGGATAGCGCCAAATCTCCCGCAGAACTCGTGGTTGGCCTCGCTCGTGGTGCCTACGACGGTGGCTCCGCACAGGTGGACGAGAACTGGGCGCACTCATCTGCTGCCGCGCTCTAGATCGTGCGCACACGGGAGGTCGGCGGCAACGGACGATGACCGCGCGACTGCCTCCATATTGCTGCGCGGGCGTCGAGAGCTGGGAGCCGACCGCGTCGCGTTGCTCCTACGGGGCAATCGGTGGTGGCTGCGTCAACTGGTGATGTCTTTGGTGGTGAAGCGCCACCAGGCTGCCAGCCCAAAGACTGTGGCGTAAGTAAGGCCGGAAAATGCTCCGCTAGCTAGGTACGTCCAATCGATCGGGGAAGCTAGCAGGTCGGCCCATGCTGAGCTGAATCGAGTGGGCAGGTAATTTCGCAGGTCGCCGAGTGCGTCGATGGTCTCCAGGATTTGGGACAGGATCGACACCATCACCGCACCACCGACGGCGCTGAGCGGCGCGTCGGTGCTGACCGAGAGCAGCAGTGCTAGTCCCGCGATCCAGGCGAGACGCAGTACTAGATAGATGGGAACCAGTGCTAGCCGGCTAGCGGCGGACAGAAAGTTCAGCGACTGGCCGGTGGGGAAGACCAGGTCGCCGGCTCCGTAGGCGAGCACTCCGACCACCATCGTCACCGCGGGCAGCAGCACTAGGGCAAACGCTGACAGTAGTGTGGCGGCCACGGCTTTCTGGCGAAGCAGGCGCCCGCGGGGTATCGGGGCGGCTAGCAGGTAGCGCAGGCTTGACCAGGACGCTTCGCTGGCCACCGTGTCGCCGAAAAACAAAGCCACCACCACAACCAGCAGAAAGCTCACCGTTGAAAACATGGTGAACACCACAAAGTTGGGGCCGCTGGCGGTGGCGAGGTCGGCCAGCGTGGCACTTCCTTGGTTCTGCAGCGTGGCATTCTCTTGGTTTTGCAGCGTCGTGCTCGCTTGGTCCTGGCTATTTGATCCGATCTTGAAGGCGAGCCAGAGCACAAAGGGCAGCATTGTGAGCAACGCTAGGGTGAGGACGGTACGTCTGCGCCGCAGCTGGCGAACCAGCTCCACACGCAGCGGCAAACTGGCGGCAGCCCGGTAACCCGGCGCCGCCCCCCGAGTGGTCATTCCACGGTCTCCTGTCCCACCAGATGCAAAAACGCCTCTTCCAGCTGATGGCGTGCTGCAATCCCTTCGACCGCGATCCCAGCTCCGACCAGCGCGATAACCGCGACCGCGCGGGGCAGGCCATCGAGCCGGGCGTGCACGACGCAACGGTCGACCCCCATGATCTCGACCCCCTCGAGATCACTCAGCACTGTGGCAGCCCGGGCCGGGTCGTCCACGGTGAAGGTGACCGTGCCAGTGCTGGTGACAATCTCACTGACGGTGCCGGTTGTCACCAACCGGCCGTGTTGCATGACCACCACGTGGCTGCAGGTCTGCTCTACCTCGGCGAGCAGATGACTGGAGACCAGCACCGTCGCGCCACGGTTGGCATAGGCGCGCAGCACCTCTCGCATGGCATGGATTTGCGGCGGGTCCAGGCCATTAGTCGGCTCGTCAAGCACCAATAGATCCGGTTTGCCGAGCATTGCTTGGGCAATTGCCAGGCGTTGCCGCATCCCGCGGCTATAGGTGGATACCCGACGATGCACCGCATCGCCTAATCCGGCGATCTCCAATGCCTCGTCGATGCTGGCATCCGCGGCAGGCCGGCCGGTGGCCGCCCAATAAAGCTGCAGGTTGTCCGCCCCGGTCAGGTGCGGCAAAAATCCCGGCCCCTCGACGAACGCTCCAATTCGGGACAGTACGGGGGAACCGGCCAACACCCGGTGCCCGAATACTCTTAGTTCCCCACTGTTCGGGCGGATAAGTCCCATCAGCATGCGCAGCACGGTGGTCTTACCGGCCCCGTTGGGCCCGAGCAGGCCCAGCACTTGCCCCTGCTCGGCACGGAAAGTCAGGTTATCGACGGCGGTGAGGCCACCCGAATAGCGCTTGGTCAGGCCTGACACCACCAGTGGGACCTCGATCAGCTCGGGGTCAATGTCATCGATGTGCCGGCGGCGCAGCGCAGCGAACCCGCCGAGCACCACCGTTAGCGCGACGAGCCCGCTCAGCCCAACGAGCTGGATTATTGGAAGCGGCCGACGTGCCTGCTGACCGGGCACCACAGGTACGGCCAGGTGGGCATCATCAGCCAGCGATACCGTGTACCCGGCGGGCTGCGAGGGCACCTCGTAGCCACGGTCAGTGGTGGATACCGCGACGATGAGCCGGTGCCCGGCCTGCACTGGTCGCACCACCCCAGCTAGCGTCACGGTGAACTCCACCGGGGTGCCGTCGGTGGGCAACGGGCCGATCCGCACCGGGGCCACCGCACCGCCGGGCAGTGTATGGCGCCCATCCGGCCCGAAGTCATAGAGCTTGACGAACAGCACCGCCTCGGACGGTGACACCGCGGTGCCGGTGGGAGCGACGGCCACCCGCAACCGGATCTGCGGTGCTCCGGCGACGTCCACTGGTTCGTTCAGCGGATCGCTGACGAACATGGCCGCCTGACCGGGCAGGTCCATCGCCACGCCGTTGAGGTTTGTGGTGACCTGAGACAGGGCAGCGTTGAGTCCCGGCAGGCTGCTGAGCGTGGCTGGGCTCCCACCCGGCGGGCGGATCACCGACTGCGGATTGCCGTGTAGTACCAGCTCCCGGCGCTGCACCGGGACGCCGTGGAGGCCGGGGTAGGTCGGGACGTGCACAGTGCGCGGAGCGACGCGACGTCGGGTGCCAAAAATTGCCTGCAGTTGGTAGTCAAAGCCGGTGCCGGGATCCGCGCCGGTCCGGCGCAGGTGGTAGTCAAACCAGGCGCCTACCTGCTCCTGCAGCGTTGAGTCCGGCCCGTCACCGTCGTGGCCACCCACGTACCACACCACCTTGAACGGGGCTCCAGCGGAGGCGAGCTGCCGTGCGGTGGCATCGGCCTGATCCAGCCCGAACAGGGTGTCGTGCTCACCCTGGATAAGCAGGGTCGGTGCGGAGATGTTGCCCGCCACCGTGGCGGGCGACGACCGGTGCAACAACGCCTCGATCTCCGAGGTGGGTCGACCGGTCGTAGCAGCGTGGACGTACGCGGCGCACACCTCCGGACGGAACCGCCCGCACAAGCTGCTGTTTTCGGCGCCTCCCCGGGACGCCACGCCGAAGAGGTAACCCGCCCAGTCCCGTTTGAAAACCCCGTCCGGGGCGAACGCGCCGGCCCCTGGCGTGGCCAGGGGGACAGGAGCCCGGCTCGCGGCGTTCGGGAACAACGCTTGCGCCAGGTTGTTCCAGGTGATTTCCGGAGCGAGCGCATCCACCCGACGGTCACTGCCGGCCAGCAGCAGGGCCAGTGCGCCACCGTAGGACGCGCCAGTGACGCCGACCCGCGGATCATCCGGCCCGTCACGCACTACATCAGGCCGCTTGGCCAGCCAATCCACCAGGGCTCTGGCGTCGGCTACCTCGTAATCAGGGGAGTTGAGTCCGATCTGTCCGGTGCTCGCGCCGAATCCCCGGGCGGTCCAGGCGAGCACCACAAACCCGCGACGGGCCAGTGCGGTGGCTTCGGCACTGACCGAGTTCTTGCTACCACCGAAACCATGGGCGATCAACACCGCCGGAGCAGGGGATACCGTCGGCCGATACACCGTGGCGTCCAGACGCACCTCGCCGGTTCCTGCCGGTCCCGCCGGCACGTCAAAGGTGACGTTCTCGGTGTCCACCGGCGATGCACCAGGGGCCATCGTGGCGGCTAGCGTCACCCCGGCACCCGCGACCAGAGCGGCGACAACCAGTAAGGCAATGGGTCGCCAACGCCGCTGAGTGAGTCGGATAAGTGTGGTCATGCGGGGCATTCGAGCGACGGTAGGTCACCGCCCAGGCAAGGCCGATCTTGGGTCGTCTCGGACGCGAAGTCTGCCGTCACGAGCAAACGGATACTTCCAGCCCGTCTGGCTGCCCAGCGACACCGGCTCGGCCCGTTCAGGCAGTAAAACCGGTGCGGACTCTATCCCTACTGTTACTCGATCCGGCGGTGACGGAGGCGGGAGCACGGTGCGTGAGTTGCGCAGTGAGGTGATCAACCGGTGGCGTGACGTGCCTGCACGGGTGGCCGTGGGAGCTGGAGCCGGGCTGTCCGCGGCGGTTGCGGCGGTCTTCGCAGCGATAACCACCCACGGCAGCCACCGGGTGTGGGGCGTGCTGGCCGCTTTTGGTTACCTCGCCGCGGCGGCGACGTGCTGCCGAGCGGGCTACTCGGCGATCATGGCGCTGCGGGTGGCGGGCATCGGTGCGGCGTTGCTGCCAGCGGCGGCGTTGATTGGGGCAAGGGTGCGTCAGCCGGAAGTCGACGTCGTCGAACGCTCGGCCCAAGTGCTGCTCAACACCGGCTCCCCGTATCTCGACAGCGTCACCCACATCCCTGATGTCAACCCCTACCTGCCGGGCATGGCCGTCTTTGGGCTGCCGCGCCAGCTGCTCGGCGACTCGATCCTTGGTGACGCGCGGCTGTGGTTTTTCGCCGTGTTCGTGGCTGCCCTGGCCACCGCCGCCGTCCTTGCCCGCGCCGTCCCTTCACGGGCGCCGGTGCCCTCCGCGGGATCGGTCGCAGCCCTACTCGGCACCCCATCCGCAGTGGTGTGGGCGGTGCTGGCCTGTCCAGTGGTTGCACTGCCCGTCGCTGTTGGAGGTCACGACCTTCCGGTTGTCGGGCTTCTGTGTCTCGGCCTCGTTCTTGCCGCGCGGTCCCAGGCGGTCCCCGCCGGGTTCGTTCTCGGTGTCGCGGCGGTCCTCAAACAGTCCGCATGGCCTGGCGTCGCAGTCTCGGTAGCGCTGCTCGTGGTGCTGGGTGGTGCTGCCGCGGCCTGGCGGTGTGCCGTGATCGCTGTGGCTGCTCTCGCAGCGGTGCTGCTCCTAGTGCTACTCGGCCCGACCGGGTCATCAATGCTCCGGCAGATAGCCGGCTTCCCATTAGCGGTGAGCAAGATTGTCTCCCCGGCCACCAACCCTACTCCGGGAGTGTTGCTCGCCAGCGCGGGTCCCACCGCTCACTTTGCAGGTCTGGCCCTTCTCGCCGGAGCCGTATTAGGCCTCGCCGTATGGCTCCTACGTTCCCGGCCTCGAGACCTCAGCACAGCGGTCACGTTCCTGGCCTTGGCGGAAACCATCGCCGCACTCGTGCTGCCAACCAGCCGTTGGGGGTACGCCGTCTATCCTGCGGTCCTGTTGCTGTGGGCAGCATCGTTACCGATGCCGCTGCCACGGCTCTCCGCGGCCAAGCGGCACCCCACGTCCCATCCTCACAGATGAACGGCATTGTTGCATTACTTAGTGCAACAGATTCAATTGTGGTTAGCGGCTTAGGATCAGATAGTGAGGCGGCATCTGCCCATTACCTGCGCCCGACTTGGCCCGCAAACTCGCAGGAGCAGGCCCCCCGAGGAGGAGGTGAGCGAGCTCGCGACGGTCTGTGCCGGCAAATTCAGGACAACCCGGCCGTCCGGACCAACGTCTCGCTCGGCTACTCGAGAGCGCGACCGTCGCAGACCCGACACCTGACCAGAAGCCCAAAACACCGACAGGGGGCGTCAGCTGGCTATGGGCGGAAGTAGTCGAGCAGCCGGGAAGCGTAGTAAGACTCCCAAGGCTCGTCGGGGCTCTCCGAGGTGTATTGCTTGTCCAACGCAACGAGCCGGTAGACTAGTTCACTACGCACCGGCTTCTTTTTGAGCAATGCTGGCAGTTCTGAGAGATTGATGAGCCAGTCCGCATACCACGAGGCCCAATCGTCGTCGGCCCCATCCACGATTCGGAAAACACGGTGGTGCGTCTCAGCCGCCTCGTGCAGAAGACTGCTGATTTCTCGCACCGAGGTGTATGTGTCCATCTCGCTCCTAGTGTCTGGTGGCGGGAGCCGCAGATACTAGGGTAACAGATGCAGTCACTCGGCCATGAGCGACTCGCCCGCGCACTTGGGGATGCACGTTTACGGTATCGAGTCAGTTACGGAGGTTGGTCGGGTTGCCGTCAAAAGCCCAGGATGGTTTCGGTCGCGACACAGTGCAGTGCTATTCCATGCCCGGGACTACGTAAATGTGAGAGTCCCTTATGAATGCGACGGAAGTTCTATAATCTGACCTGGTGGACAAGCCGAAGACCGTGCACTGACACCCTTAGGTAGCCGTCGCCTCCGGCTCCCGTCGGTCTCAGACAGATCTTGCGGTAGATCACTTCGCTGCGACCGACGAACGGCGGTGCCGGGGCTTGGCTGGCAAGTCTCATCGCGTACCGTTGAGCTGTGGCCACCTTGCGTGCACACCGACCCGCGCGAAGCCGTCGCACCGGTTCCGTTGACGGCGCCCTGACCATGGGTAGCCGGCAGGGCTTGGGGTGCTCAACCGGGTTTGACCGTTGGCCTTTGATCTCGACCGAGATACTAGCTCCTATCGTTCTTCGCCGAACGCACCCTCCCTCCCTGATTGAGCGCGCTGCAGCGGCCAAACCTCTACCCACAGTCATAGTGGCGGAGTAGCCCTATGCAGCCGCTGCCCATCATGGCCCTGGGAGTCGTACTGCTAACGGCCTCAGCAGGGGCCGTCGTTGGCTGCGGTACCCGAATTAGCACTATCACGGAGCACAACACCTACACGATTACCGAGCCAGTCACCTCCCTCAAGATCGAGAATCCGGTCGGAAATACTCAGATTGAGGGCACCGACGCCACTACAGTCACGGTCACCGAACAGCTCCGCTACACCGGCAACCCGCCACAGACCCGCTTTCCGGTTATTGGCAGCCAGCTCGCCCTTAGCTACACCTGCCCTGGGCTCTTCGACATTAACAACTGTAGCGTGACCTACGTGGTCAAGGTGCCCCGACGACTTGCGATAGAGATTGACAATCAGGTCGGAGGGACCACGCTGATCGGACTGGCGGGCCAGCTCACCCTCAGCTCCACCGCTGGAAACATCGACGCTATCGGACTCACCAGCGACGCCGTGACCGCCCGTTCCAGTGCCGGCACGATCACACTGGGATTCGCCGCGCCACCGACCACCGTGGACGCGCAAGCCCAGGTCGGCTCCGTTACGGTGCGGCTACCTGCGAGTACGGCCTATGCGGTCGCCGCCGACAGCCAAGTTGGTACTGCCGACGTGACGGTCCAGCAGGATTCCGGTTCCGCGCACCGCATCAGGGCCCACTCGCAGGTCGGTTCGGTAAGTATTTACAACGGCTGACCACAATCCAAGACCTTCAATCTGTCGAGATCCCTATGCCTAAGCTCAACGCCGGGCGCGGGCGAGTGGCCCGCGCCAGTTGGAACACTGCACTCGGTGCTGCCCAGGGCGGAGGTGCGATAATGCCAGCGCAGGGCGTCAGCATGGAGTAATCGATTATCACGCACCGACAGCATCACCTGCTCGCCGCCGCTGGGTTGACCGATGATGTAGGTCTGCGGCGCCGGCTCGGTATTATCAGCGGCTGGCGGGCGCCAACGGCGCAAAGTGACGAGCCAGCACACTGCGCATAGAGACAGTCTCGCCCATCGACTGCTCCGTCTCCATGGCCTCACCAGGGAAGGGTTGGCACCGCTCTCGACACGCCGCAAGGCTTGTCGCCGTTCTCCCGCGCAAGGCTCACCGAGGGAGATGCCAGTAC
>JALZCN010000605.1 GCA_030863045.1 Actinomycetota bacterium
GGAGGGTAGGTGAAGTGTGGGGGGCAAGCGAAATCCTAATGGCATGGGCACTGTCGTCAAGCGGTCCGATGATCGGTACCAAGCGGCTGTCTACGTTCTCACTTCCACGGGTCACCGTGTCCGCAAGTATGTTTACGGCAAGACTTGGGCTGAAGCTAACGACGAGCGGCTCAAACTGTTGGACAACAACAGACGTGGAGTGCCCTCGATCTCGTCTTCCATGACGCTAGATGGCTACCTCGATTACTGGCTAAGTGACGTGGCTGTTAATGAACTGCGGGTCTCTACCTTCGCCCGCTACCGCGCACTTGTTGAGGACTACATCCGACCGTATATCGGGTCCAAGAAGCTCAACCGACTCACCCCTAGCGACGTCCGCAACCTGATGGCCATCCTCGAGCGCACACCTGGTAAGGGAGGACGACCGCTCTCTGGCCGTACCCGTCAGTTCGTCCACGCCGTGCTACGTAGTGCGCTGCAGCATGCTGTGCGCGAGGACCTGGTCGGCCGTAACGGTGGTCAAGCTGGTCAGCCCACCGAAGGCCGAAACAGCTGAAGTCATACCGCTCGACCGTGAGCAGGCTCATGCCTTCCTTGATGCTGCTCAGAAGCACTGGTTGTGCGCGCTGTGGCTGCTTCTGGTGATGACCGGACTGCGGTGCGGTGAGGCTCTTGGACTGCGCTGGTCCGACGTTGACCTTGGTTCTGGAACCATGCGGGTCCGTCGGACGTTGCAGAAGATCGACAGGGAGTTCATCTTCGGTGAGCCGAAGAGCCGCCGCTCCCGACGTATCGTTACGTTGCCCGCGGTCTGCATCCAGGCGCTCCAGCACCATCGTGAGATTACTGCGGCCCGAGCCGATGTCGGCCAGCGGCACCCGCTCCCACATCAGCCCCCAGACCTGATTTTCATCACCAAGACCGGGCGACCGATCGATCCCCGGAGTGTTAATAAGGCCTTCGAACGGCTCCTCGAACGGGCCGCGATCAGCCCATCACGGGTTCACGACCTCCGGCACACTTGTGCGAGTTTGCTGCTGCTCGACGGCGCCTCTGACCGGGAGGTCATGGAGCTCCTTGGCCACAGCTCTACCAACATCACGATGAACATCTACGCCCACGTGCTCGATGAGTCCAAGCGTCGGCTGGCAGCCCGGATGGACAGCCTGCTCGGCAACAACTCAACAACTGATGTCAACCGCTGATGTCACAGCACGGGCGGTGATCTACGCACTGCCCCTGAGCTGCGCTCCGCCGCCAGGATTCGAACCTGGACCATCGGAACCAAAATCCGAGGTGCTGCCTTTACACTACGGCGGACGGGCGGGCGTCGACCCGCGGGCACATCGTTACACGGCTGCTGACGTGAGGTCAGCGCAGCCTCCCCAGTGTTCTGGATCCAGACGCTGTTGTTCAGCGCTGCCAACCGTGATCTGCATCCAGAACGCGGCCGGAGGCGACGACACGCGAGACACGCCCAGGGCAGCTCGGCATGTCGTGACGGGTGTCGGGCCGATAATCTACGGTTGAGCCAGTTTGCCACGAGCGCCATCTGCGGCTTGGCCATGGGTGTGAGCGTGCTGGCACCCCCCCGCGGCGGCGTGGCAGCCGTCGCGCCCTGCTGACACGAGGAGCACCGGCCGATGACGCTGACCCCTGACGCCGACCAGCAGCGCACGGCTCCTGAGCCGGTGATCTCGGGTCGGCGAACGTTGGGGCCGCAGATTCTGGTCTACCTGTTCGTATTCGCTCCGATGCTTGCCCTGATCGCCGCGGTGCCGCTGGCCTGGGGGTGGGGGTTGGGCTGGGTCGACGTCGTGCTCTTCGTAGTCACTTACTACATCAGCTGTCTCGGGGTGACCGTCGGATATCACCGCCATTTCACCCACGGCTCGTTCAAGGCCAAGCGGTGGTTGCGAGTGAGTCTCGCGGTACTGGGCAGCACCGCTATGCAGGGGCCGCTGTTGCACTGGGTGGCTGACCACCGGCGGCATCACGCATACTCCGACAAGGAGGGTGATCCGCATTCGCCGTGGCTATTCGGTACTTCTCCGCTTGCGGTCGCCAAAGGTTTCTGGCATGCCCACATGGGTTGGCTATTCAACCGAGACATGTCCAACCCCCGCCGATTCGTACCGGATCTGTTGGCCGACAAGACAATGGTGCGGATCAGCAAGCTGTTCTGGCTCTGGACAGGGATCTGGCTGGTGTTACCGGGAATCATCGGTGGGCTGGTGACCTGGTCCTGGTGGGCGGTGCTCACCGGGTTGTTCTGGGCTGGGTTGGTCAGAGTGTCGTTGCTGCACCACGTCACCTGGGCGGTGAACTCGGTGTGTCACATGATCGGCAACCGGCCGTTCGCCTCCCGGGACAAGGCCGCCAACTTCTGGCCGATGGCGATCCTGTCCGCCGGGGAATCCTGGCACAACCTGCACCACGCTGATCCGACCTCGGCTCGGCATGGTGTGCTCCGGGGACAGATCGACATCTCGGCCCGGGTGATCTGGTTGTTCGAAAAGCTCGGTTGGGCGTGGAACGTGCGCTGGCCCACTCCGCAGCGGCTGGCCAAACTCGCCTCGCGGGCATGAGCTGCGGCGGTGACCTGGCGGGCCTGACGCTCGAATGTCCCCGTCCGACATCCCGCCGAGTGCTGTGACTTCGCTGTGTAATTGAGCGATGACTATCAGTCAGCTGACACACGCAGCGACCAAATTGCACCGTTCGAGTGAAAGTCCGCGGGGTTACACTCAGCGAGTAACGCGTAGCAGCGGGGAGTAGATATACGCACTGTGGGGAGGGGCGAACCCACCGTAGGAAAGCAAGGGTTTGGCTGGCAGGGGGCGGCTTGCTGTGCTCACTTTCCGTGTTGGCTTTGAGACAGTCAGTAATCGGCAGATTCTCGAGTTACGGCAGGGGGCCCGTCTCGATGAAGTTCGTTACAGGTACCACCCAACCCGCGGCAACCCTAGCTCGCCGTGAATCGGCGGGTCTCGCCACCTTCGATCCCGATGTTCGCGTGGCGGTGGTCGGCTACGGCTACTGGGGTTCCAAGCACATGCGGGTGCTCAGCAGCATGCCGGGTGTCCACGTGACCATCGTCGACCAGGATCCCGAGCGGATCGCGGAGGCTCGGCGGAGCTATCCGTCAGCAGAATCGGCACACCGCCTCGACGACGTGTTGGACCGGGTGGACGCGGTGGTCGTCGCGACTCCGCCGACCGCGCACGCTCAAGTCGCGCTGCAAGCGCTGCGCCACGGGCGGCATGCGCTGGTGGAGAAACCGCTGGCTACCACCGTTGAGGAAGCACAGGAGATGGTCGACTCGGCAGCGGCCAACGGCGTCTGCCTGATGGCGGGACACACCTTCGAGTACAACGCGGCCGTCTGGAAGCTCAAGGAGATCATCGACTCCGGCGAGCTCGGCAAGATCCTCTACATCGACGCGGCTCGGCTGAGCCTGGGCAGGTACCAGCGCGATTGCAACGTCATCTGGGATCTTGCTCCGCACGACATCTCGATCGCATCCTTCCTGCTTGACGAGGTCCCCCGGACGACCTGGGTATGGGCTAAACGCCACATCGGTAACCGTCACGCCGACGTCGCTTACCTGCGACTGGACTTCGAGCAGGCGGCCACCCATGCATTCGTGCACGTCAGCTGGCTGGACCCATGCAAGGTCCGGCGGGTGACCGTTGTCGGGGAACGAAAGATGGCCGTTTACAACGATATGTCGGACAATGAACGTATCCGGGTGTATGACATCGGCGTGGACCCGACGGAGGCCGACGATCACGGTGAGTCGCATGCCATGCCGGTTTCATACCGGACCGGAGACATTGTTTCACCATTCATTCAGTTCAATGAGCCGCTCCTGGTTCAGGACAGCCACTTCATCGAATGCATTCGTACCGGTGCCAAGCCAAACACACCCGGTGAGCGTGGGCTGGACATCGTGCGGGTCCTAGCCGCCACCGACATTGCAGAGGCCACCGGACGTCCCGCCTTCGTCGCCGGCAGCATCGATCCAGCCGGGGCTGACCTCAGACGGGGGGTGGCATCGTGACCAGCGGCGGCGGTATTCCCTTCCTGGACCTTGGCGGCGTCAACAGCGGGCTCCGCGAGGAGTTCGACCTCGCCTGGAAGACCGTGCTGGACCACGGTCGCTTCATCGGCGGCCCCGAGGTCGAGCGTTTCGAGGACGAGTTCGCAACCTACTGCGGAACCCGGGCCTGCATCGGGGTGGCCAACGGGACCGACGCCTTGGAACTCATCCTCAGCGGCCTGGGAATCGGGTATGGGGACGAGGTCATCGTCCCGGCGAATACGTTCATCGCGACGGCTGAGGCGGTATGTGCGACCGGTGCCCGGCCCCGGTTCGTCGATGTGTGCCCGGACACGCTGTTGATCGATCCAGATGCCGCGGCAGCTGCAATCAACAGATCGACGGCCGCGATCATCGCCGTACACTTGTACGGCCAGATGGTGGATCCCGAACCCATTTCGGCCGTCGCCGCTGCGCACGGCCTCGCCCTCATCGAGGACGCCGCGCAGGCCCACGGCGCCCGGCACCGGGGAGCCAGGGCCGGCAGTGTGGGTATCGCCGCTGGGTTCAGCTTCTATCCCGGCAAGAATCTCGGTGCCCTGGGTGACGGTGGTGCGGTGGTCACCGGCGATCTGTCGCTGGCCGACCGGATCCGTAGCATGGCCAATCACGGACGGTCCGCGGCCGATCGCCATCTGCACGATCTCGCCGGCCGGAACAGCCGGCTCGACACTCTACAGGCGGCGCTGCTG
>JALZCN010000631.1 GCA_030863045.1 Actinomycetota bacterium
GAGCAGCGCACTCGGCGCCTACTCGACCAGGCGATGCGGGTAACGGGAGCTGCGGTCAGCACGGTGGTCAACACCCATCATCACGGCGATCACACCAACGGCAACTACCTCGCCGGTGCCGCCACGATCATCGGTCACCGCAACACCCGGGAGCTGATGATCACGACCGGTATCCATCACTACGAGCAGGCCTTCGAGGGCATCAACTGGGGAGAGCTGCAGCTGCGCCCTCCGGATGTGACCTTCGAAGACACCATGACGCTGTACGCCCGCGATACCCGGGTGGAGCTGCGCTATGTGGGAAATGCCGCGCATACGACCAACGACGTACTGGTCTGGTTGCCGGAGCAATCGATCCTCTTTGCCGGTGACCTCATTTTCAACGGTGGAACACCGTTCGCGCTCATGGGATCGGTCGCGGGCTGGCGAGCGGCACTGGACGGGATTCGCAAGCTTGGGGCCCGCATCATCATTCCGGGACATGGTGACGTATGCAGTCCCGGTCAGATCGACGTCATGGACGATTACCTCGCATTCGTCCAGCAGACTGCACGTGCCGGGATCGATGCGGGGCTCGCGCCGCTGCAGCTGGCGCAGGAGTTGGATCTCGGCGAGTTTGCTGCGCTGAGCGAGTCAGAGCGCATCGCAGCCAACCTCCACCGCGCATACGCCGAACTCGAAGGGAAACCCTGGGGTGTGCCCCTCGATCTTCGGCCAGCGATCCGTGACATGATCACCCTCAACGGCGGTCGGCGCATCCGGTGCGTCGCCTGACTGCGGGCCAGATGACAGCCCGTCCGGGCGTGGCTACCGGAACACGCGGGCCGAACTTCCCTAGCGCCAAGGTACGCACCGACCCAGGAACCCGGTCGTCAGCACCGGCTAGATGCGACCGCTCTGGGCATGATCCTTTCCCGCAGCCCTGCGACACTGGACGCCGGCCGACCGGTCCGGCGGTGCGGGTGGGACTGTCTGCGGTTCGTTCTTGATGCCGACACGCCGGGATGAGCGGGGCCTTGGCCGGACACGCCGAGTTCGAGCCGAACAACATCTGTCCACATCCGTGCACAGGTCTCTGAGCAGCCAAAAAACCATGATTCCGGTGATATTTCCCCAGGGTATCCCCAACCCTCCCCCCACTGCGCATGCAGGGTTAGGTGACTCGTCCGGAGGGTGTCCTCAGGCTGTCCCCAGCGACCGCTTTCCTCAGCCCGTCAAGGCGCCCTAACCTCTCCCGGCGCGCCTGGAGTGACGGTCGCGGGGCCCTCTGGACGCGAATTTTGTCGGTGCCATCGGGGAACGTGCGTTCGACAGATGTCGGACAGTCGGGGAAAGGGAGGGACCCAGGGGTGGCGCTGGTTGACGACCGCGGCGTGCGATTAGAGGACCATGGACCGGCCTTCGACCGGCAGCCGCCGCAAGACATCACAGCTGAGCAATCAGTGCTCGGTGGGATGCTGCTGTCCAAGGACGCCATCGCCGACGTGATCGAGGTGCTGCGGCCGGGCGACTTCTATCGCCCTGCTCATCAGGCCGTGTTCGACTGCATTCTGGACCTGTATGGGCGCGGTGAGCCGGCTGACCCGGTCACCGTCTCCGCCGAGTTGGAACGCCGCGGTGAGCTGCTGCGGGTTGGCGGAGCGCCGTACCTGCACACGCTGATTTCGACCGTGCCGACCGCAGCCAACGCGGGGTACTACGCCGAGATCGTCGGGGCCAAGGCGGTGTTGCGTCGCCTGGTGGAGGCCGGCACCCGGATTGTCCAGCTGGGTTACCACGGAGCGGACGGCGCGGACGTGGATGAGGTCGTCGATCGCGCCCAGGCCGCGGTCTACGAAGTCACCGAGCGGCGGATGAGCGAGGACTACATCGCCCTGGAGGAATTGCTCCAGCCGACCATGGACGAGATCGACGCGATCGCGTCCCGGGGCGGCGCCTCCGTTGGCGTGCCGACCGGTTTCGCTGACCTCGACGAGGTGACCAACGGTCTGCATCCCGGTCAGATGGTGATCATCGCGGCTCGGCCGGGTATCGGCAAGGCGCTCGCGCTTGATACCCCGCTGGCTACGCCGAGCGGCTGGACGACAATGGGCGACATCGCCGTGGGCGACCGGTTGCTGGGCGCGGACGGGCGTCCCACGACAGTCGTGGCCGCGACAGATGTGCTGCGGGGCCGAGCCTGCTACCAGGTGGAGTTTTCCGACGGCTCGGTCATCGTCGCTGACGGGGAGCATCAGTGGCTGACCGAAACTCGTGCCTCACGCCGCTCGGCGCAACAAGCAGCGACTGGATACAAAGCGACTGGATACAACCAGTACCGCAATCAGCGGACATTCGCCGAGGTGCGCACCACCGAGGAGATCGCGGCGACGCTTCGGTGTCGTACCGCGGACCAGCGGCTCAATCACTCAGTGATCAACTGCCGACCACTCGACCTACCCGAGCGGGACCTGCTCATTCCGCCCTACTCGCTCGGTGTGTGGCTCGGTGACGGCTCCAGCGGCGCTGCGAACTTCGCCAGCGCTGATCCCGAAATCGCAGTTCACGTCGAAGCTGAGGGATTGCGCGCCGAGCGGCGCGGGAGGATGCGCTACACGTTGCAGTTTCCTGAGCCTGAGCCGACGGGCGAGCGCACGTGCGGTGACTGCGGCGGCCCTTCATGCGGTGTAGTTCAGTGCCAGTTTTGCCGCGCGCGCCGTGGGACCGTTCAGGCGAGGCTGCGTACGCTCGGGGTGCTGAAAAGTAAGCACATCCCGTCGGTTTACCTACGGGCGTCGCTTGCGCAGCGGCGGGCGCTACTCGCTGGTCTGCTTGATACCGACGGCACGGTTGCGCCTACGGGTTTGGTACAGCTCTCTGTCACTTCTGCCCGGCTGGCCGGCGACATTCGCGAACTCGTGGTGAGTCTCGGCTACAGGTGTGAATTATCAACCAAACCCGTACGCGGACGCACTGCGCAGTCTGTAGTTGGCTCGCCGGCTCAGCCGGCGGCGACGGCGTACACAGTGACATTCAGTGCTGACGATGACGTATTCCGCCTGGAACGCAAGCGGATGGCTCACAAAGAACGTCGACGGTATTCGGTGGTGACGTCTGGCGCGCGCTACATCATCGACGTTCGGCCGGTTCGGTCCGTTCCCGTCCGTTGTGTACAGGTGGACAACAGCGACCACCTGTACCTGGCCGGGGAATCGATGATTCCCACCCACAATTCAACCTTGGGTCTAGATCTCGCCCGGTCCTGTTCGGTCACCCATGGTATGGCGAGCGTGATCTTTTCACTGGAAATGAGCCGCACCGAGATCGTGATGCGGTTGCTGTCCGCCGAGGCCAAGATCCGGCTGTCGGACATGCGGTCTGGCCGAATGAGCGATGACGACTGGACCCGGCTGGCCCGACGGATGGGGGAGATCAGCGAGGCTCCATTGTTCATCGACGACTCGCCGAACATGACGATGATGGAGATACGGGCAAAGGCACGGCGGCTCAAGCAGCGTCACGACTTGCGCCTGATCATTGTGGACTACATGCAGCTGATGACCTCCGGTAAGAAGGTCGAGTCTCGCCAGCAAGAGGTCAGCGAGTTCTCCCGGCACCTCAAGCTGCTGGCCAAGGAGCTGGAAGTCCCAGTGGTCACGATCTCCCAGCTCAATCGGGGTCCAGAGCAACGCACCGACAAGAAACCGATGTTGGCTGACCTCCGTGAGTCCGGCAGTCTCGAGCAGGATGCGGATATGGTGATGCTGATCCACCGGCCCGATGCGTGGGAGCGCGACGATCCCCGCGCCGGTGAGGCGGATCTGATCCTCGCCAAGCACCGCAACGGGCCTACCTCGACGGTGACGGTTGCCCACCAGCTGCACTACAGCCGTTTTTTCGACATGGCCCGGGGTTAGGAATCGAGCTGTGATGACGGCTCCGTTCCGGATCTTCGAGGCCTGCCCAAGGGGCGTTGTTTGTCGGTGAAGCGGTACGGAACTCGTCGGGAGCGAATCGCGGAGGCACGATGGCCGGGGACGTGGTGCAGGCGGTGGTCTTCGACCTCGACGGGGTGCTGGTGGATACGGAGGAGTTGTGGGACGTCGTTCGCCGCGGTGTTGCCGCCGAAGCCGGCCGGTCCTGGCCCACCGAGGCGACCCGCGCGATGCAAGGCATGAGTACGGCGGAGTGGTCGGCGTATCTGATCGACGTGGTGGGCGTACCCGGCGAGCCGGACGAGGTGGCGGCCACCGTCATTGACCAGATGGCGGCGCAGTACGACGCGCGGCTACCTCTGTTACCGGGTGCGGTCGAGGTGGTCGAGCGGCTGGGGCGCCGCTGGCCGCTGGGGCTCGCGTCGTCCTCACCGCGGCGGCTGATCGACACCGTGCTGGAGTCGACGGGGTTCGCGCACCAGTTTGTGGTCAGTGTCTCCACGGAGGAGGTGGGGGCTGGAAAGCCCTCGCCGGTGGTGTATCAGGCAGTGGTGCAACGGCTTGGCGTGGATTCCTTCCAGGCAGTAGCGATCGAGGACTCAAGCAACGGACTGCGGTCGGCCGCTGCAGCCGGACTGGCGGTGCTCGCTGTGCCCAATGCCGCCTTTCCCCCAGCCGAGGATGCGCTTGCGCTCGCCGACATCGTCGTCAACTCGCTCGACGAGATCACCGTTGAACTGGTGGGGTCGGTGGGCCGCCGAGGCTGACGACCACGCTGGGCAACCCGCGTGCCGATTGCGCTCGCTGCCGCCGGACAGGTGACTCGAGCCGCGTGACGGCGTTTGAGTTCACCTTGATGTGGTATCCCGTTGTTCTTACCGTAATCTTCTTTTCACCGGAGGATCACTATGGCCACGAAGAGCGATCAAACGACCAAATCTGAGTCAAGCACGCCGGTCGAGCGGATCAGCAGCGGGACTAACCAGCCTCGCACGGCCACGGTGAACCTGCCGTTCGTCACAGCTCAGTTCCGCAGGCCTGAGATCAACTTAGGATCGGCGGTGGGGGCGGTGCGTTCGGTGCTGCCCACGCCGGCAGGTGCGGTCTACTACGGGGGCCTGGCCGCGCTGGCGGCGTTCTCGGTGATCGACTGGCCGGTCGCGGCGGCGATCGGCGTCGGAACCGAAATCGCCCGCCGAGGCGCGGCCGAACAGCGCCCACGACCAGCCGCGATCGAGGCTTAGCCGGGCCCCCTGCGGTGTATTCGCGCCGCGCCATTTCGATGTACACCGGGACACCTTCGACGGCGGCGTGCCTGTGAAGGACCTGCGTGGGCTCGCCTCGCGGGTTGTCGGTCCGGTGAGTGGGACGGTCCAGGCCCTGATCACCCCGCAGTCAGATCGTCGACTGTCCACCTCCGGGAACCGCACCCACCTTGAGGTCCGCGGGATACACCGTCCCGGCACCACGGCTGCGGCCCGCGAGGTGGAGCAGCGGCTCGGCACGCTCGGCGGGGTCCACGCCGCCGAGCTCAACGCCGTGCTGGGTCGGATCGCGGTCGATCACGACCCCGCGGTGTTCCCGGGCGCCCTGGCCCGGGTCATCGGCGAGGTGGAGGCCGCTTACGGGTTGGACACCGAGCCCGTCTGCCCAGTGAGCGGATTGCACCCGGCGAACACCGCACCGCTGATCCGGGAGCTCGCCGCGCTGGCCACCAACGTGGCCGGCCTGGGCTACTGGGCCGCTGCGAGGGTGTTGCCCCTTCCCCGTATCCCGCCGCTGGTGTCCGCGCTGGTGTCGTTCGTGGACTACACCCCTCGGCTGCGCAGTGAGGTAGAGGCGTGGCTCGGCCGGGCGGCCACCGACACGGCGTTGGTCATGGTTAGCGCCGTCTCCAACACCCTCGCTCCCAGCCCTGCCGCGTTGGTCACCGACGCGGTGCGACGTTTCTGCGTGCACCGCGAGGCTGCCGCGCGCCAGCAGGCCTGGCACCGGTGGGACGCCGACCGGCTCGTCGGGCGCGCCGGGGCCCATCGCGCCGAACCGCTCGATGTCGAGCCCCGCCCCGTCCCGCTGCCTGACGGCCCGGTCGAACGGGTCGCCACGTCGTCTACTGTCCTCGCCGTCACCGGCTACGCCGCGGTGTTGGCGGCCAGCCGAAACTCGGCACGCGCCCTCGGGATCCTGCATGCCGGGCTGCCCAAGCCCGCCAAGGTCGGCCGCGAGGCATTCGTCACCCAGCTTGGCACCGATCTCTGCGCCGGGGGTGGCCTGCTGCTCGATCCGGACATGTTGCACCGGCTCGATCGGGTGGACACGGTCGTGCTCGACGGCGACGCCATGCTCACCGGTTGTCTGGTGGTCGACCACGTGCTCGTGCTCGACCCGGGTCTTGACGCTGCCGAGTTGTTCGAACAGGCTCACGAACTCATCGACCTGACCCACACCGATCCGGTCCAGGCCGGTACGGGGCGCGGTGAGTGGAGCGTCGTTTCATTGCCTGAGGGCCCCAACGACAGCCCTGACGACGGAAGAACCGCCGGGTTGCCTGCCGAAGCCCTCAGCACCGCGCTCGAGTGGTCGGCTCATGGCGCTACGGTGTTCGCCGTCCGGCACCGCTCGCGGCCGGTTGGCTTGGTCGGCGTGGTCGCGGAGCTCAACCCGTTCGCCGAGGCCGTGGTGGCTGCCGCGGGCAGTACCGCGTTGGTGCTCCTCGCCGGTGCCACCAGCCTCGATTGCCGGCTGGGCACCGATGGCGCGGTCGCCGGCGGCCCTCAACTGTCCGAGTCGGTGCGCGCCTTGCAGGCCAGCGGGCATGTGGTGGCGGTGATCTCTGCGCGCGACGGTTCGGCACTGGCAGCCGCCGACGTCGGCATCGGGATCGCGGCCGGCTCGGGCCAGCTGCCCTGGGGAGCGCATGCGATGTTCCCGGGTCTGGCCGAGGCATGCGTCCTGCTGCGCGCTGTCGCCGCGGCACGGCAGAACAGCCGCACCAGCGCGGCACTGTCCGTCGCTGGGTCGTCGGTGGGAGCGCTGCTCGGCGTGTTCGGCCCGGCAATGGGTTCAGGCGCGCGGGCTGCCTTCCCGGTCCACCTCGCCACCCTGTTCGCGATGGCCGCTGGAATCTGGGCAGGTGCTGGCCCGGCACAGCAGCCGCCGCCGGTGGCGGTGGAGCGGACCCCGTGGCATGCGATGTCCCCGCAGGCCGCGCTTGAACGGCTCGGCAGCGGCCCCGGC
>JALZCN010000647.1 GCA_030863045.1 Actinomycetota bacterium
GGCTTACCGAAGGTCGTTGGGCCATACTTCACCTGAATGACGCAGTTCCCACCGTTGAGAAAGGGCTCCAATTGAACCGAGAGCAACCACCCCTGCACTGGAAGAACGCAAAACATCTGGACCCAGCCGTACCGGTCGCCCGCCCGCGGCTGTGAACGTGGCCAGTTCGGCCTCAGTGATGCCACCCTCGGGCCCGACAATGAGCATCAGTTCCCCAGCAAGGGGCAACGGCACGGACGGCAACGGGTCGCGGGCCTGCTCGTGCAGCACCAGGCATCCCGCCGCGGCCGCGCAGCGCTGGCCGAGCACGGCAGTGCTCACCGGCTCGGCCACCTCGGGGATCCATCCCCGGCGAGCCTGCTTGGCCGCCTCGCGGGCCGTCTCTCGCCAGCGCGACAGCGCCTTGGCCCCGCGTGGCCCGTCATCCCAGTGAGCCACGCAGCGGGCGGCTCGCCAGGGTAGAAACGCGTCCACCCCGGCTTCGGTCGCCAGCTCCACGGCCAGCTCGCCACGCTGGCCTTTGATCAAGGCCTGAGCGAGCGTCACGCGCAATGCCGGAGCCGGTTGGGTCGCGCGGCGCAGCACCCGCAGCAGCAACCGGTCCCGTCCGGTATCGACCACCGTGCACACGGCCAACCCACCGCGGCCATCGGTGAGCACCAAGCGCTCACCGGCTCGCAACCGGCGCACCGTCGCGGCGTGCCTACCCTCGGGTCCCTCCAATACCGTCTCGACGCCCTCGGGTGGCAGTTGCTCGGCGACGAACACCGGCAAGCTGCTCATGACCGCTCACCGGCACCCGTCAGCGCCCACCCAAGGAATCCCGCAATCGGGAGAACAAGCCACCGGCCCGGCCGTTCGCCGTAAGTTCGGCCTGCTCCTCGCCTCGGAGGACGGCAAGCTCGCGCAGCAGTTCGATCTGCCTGGAGTCCAGCCGCGTCGGCGTCACGACATCAAGGTGGACGAACAGGTCGCCCCGGCCCTCAGCTCGGCCTGTGCTGCGCAGCCGCGGCATTCCTCGCCCTCGCAAAGTCAGCACAGTCGCGCACTGGGTGCCTGGCTCGACCCGGACCTCCTCGGTGCCGTCAAGGGTCTCCAGCGCGACGGTGGTACCCAGCGCGGCGGCGGTCATCGGAACGCGCACGGTGCAGTGCAGGTCGGCGCCGTCGCGGGTGAACGTCTCGTGCGGTACCTCCTGTACCTCAACGTAAAGATCACCCGCCGGGCCACCCCCAGGCCCCACCTCACCCTGACCCGCCAACCGCACCCGCATCCCGTCAGCCACCCCGGCGGGCACCTTGGCCGCGACGTTGCGGCGGGCGCGGACCCTTCCGTCACCCCCGCACTGGCGGCAGGGGTCCGGGATGACTTCACCGATTCCGCGGCAGACCGGGCACGGTCGCGAGGTCACCACCTGACCGAGGAAGGTGCGTTGGACGTTCTGCACCTCGCCGGCGCCGGCACAGGTGTCACAGGTCTGCGGCCGGGTGCCGGGCGCGCAACCGGAGCCGTTGCATTCGGTGCAGAGCACGGCGGTGTCCACGGTGAGCTCCCGGGACGCCCCGCTGGCGCACTCCTCAAGGGTGAGCTGCAGCCGGATCAGCGCGTCCGAACCGCCCTGCACCCGACTGCGCGGTCCTCGCCGACCACCGGGTCCACCGGAAGCACCGAAGAAGGCGTCCATGATGTCCCCGAAGCCGAACCCACCGAAGGGATCACCTGCCGCGCCGCGCCCCACACCGGACTCGAGCGGGTCACCGCCGAGGTCCACGACCTTGCGCTTCTGTGGATCCGTCAGCACCTCGTAGGCGGCAGTGACGTCCTGGAAACGCCGTTGCGCCTGGGCATCGGGGTTGACGTCGGGGTGCAGCTCACGGGCCAGCTTGCGGTACGCACGTTTGATCTGCTCCGTACTGGCATCCCGGGGTACACCTAGGAGCGCGTAGTAGTCCCTGGCCACGCTGGCGTCCTCCTGCCGCAGCCTTCGCTACGGTACTCGTCGTACATATTGTGAGCCCGACCCGCTCAACGGGTGTTCAGAATCTCCCCCACGTATCGTGCTACGGCTTGCACCGCGGCGATGGTGCCCGGGTAGTCCATCCTGGTCGGTCCGACCACGCCCATACCTCCGAGCACCGTGCCGTGGGAGGCATAGCCGATCGAGACCAGCGAGGTACCGCGCATCTCCTCGGCCTCGTTCTCCTCACCGATTCGAACCGTGATCGTGCCCGGGTCACAGGCCGCGGCCAGCAGCTTGAGTACCACTACCTGCTCCTCCAACGCCTCGAGGACCCGGCGCAACGAACCCGGGAAGTCGGTGGCGTTCCGGGTGAGGTTGGCGGTGCCGCCGAGCAGCAGCCGCTCCTCGGGATGCTCCACCAACGTCTCGATTAGAACCGTCGAGGCGCGCATCATCGCGTCCCGAAGCTCGAGAGGAACCTGCTCGGGAAGGTCGGCTACCGCCGCGGAAGCCTCCGCCAACCGGCGCCCTGACAGCGCCTGGTTGAGCAGCGTCCGCAGCTGCGCCACCTGGTCCTCGGAGATGACGTCACCCAGGTCCAGGAGGCGCTGGTCCACTCGGCCTGCATCGGTGATGAGGACCAGCATCAGCCGGGCCGGAGTCACCGCGAGCACCTCAAGGTGGCGCACCGTGGATCGGCTCAGGGTGGGGTACTGGATCACCGCCACCTGCCGCGTGAGTTGGGCGAGCAACCGCACGCTGCGGCGCAACACGTCGTCGAGATCGACCGCGCCGTGCAGGAAGGTCTGCACCGCGCGCCGTTCGGCCGCCGATAACGGCTTCACCTCCGACAGCCGATCGACGAACAACCGGTAACCCTTGTCGGTGGGTACCCGGCCTGCGCTGGTGTGCGGCTGAGTGATGTAACCGTCCTCCTCCAGCGCCACCATGTCATTTCGAATAGTCGCGCTGGACACTCCGAAGTGGTGCCGCTCCACCAGCGAGCGGGACGCGACTGGCTCGTGGGTGGCCACGTAGTCCGTGACGATGGCGCGCAGGACCTCGAAACGGCGGTCGTCTGCGTTCACGTCACCTCTCCCGTTGCTAGGCCGCTGGCACTGGCAGCGGCCTGCTCACCGAGTCTAGTGCGAGCTGAGCGCAGGCGTCGGGCCCGCCAGCGGGCCGGATACCCTAGCTCGTCGCGCCAAGCGGGGGACGTGCGCGGGGCGGTGATCTTCAAGGGCCTCGGCCGACGAGATCGCCTCCCTCGCGGCCGTACTCGATCGATTGCGCGGCAACGTAACCGAAAGCTGTTGTCATCGACAGATTCAGGAAGCAGTTCGATCTTGACGCCACCAAGTATCAAGTATGACGCCGCGCGTCATGGGCCGCGCCAAGATGATCGGCGCGGTCACCGTGGGGTTGAGCATCGTCCAGGCAAGCGCAACCCGCGCCTGTGTTGTGCCCATCAGGGTGGCGATGTCCTTTACCACGTCGGCGATGGCAAGGCTGCGTTCGGTCAGGGAGCCGTTGGCCGCCGCGACGTCTCTGCGAGTCCCCTCGACTACAGCCGAGCCACCCCCATGATCCAGATCAGCATGGCTGTACTTGCCCGTCAGCACACCGCTGGCCAACGGCGACCAGGCAATTACGCCTAGCCCCATCTCACGTGCCATTGGTATGAGATCGCGCTCCACGGTCCGCTCGATGAGGCTGTACTCAATCTGCAGCGCCACAAGCGGCGCCCAGCCGCGCAGGTCGGCAATCACTTGCATACGCGAGACCTGCCATGCAGGTGTATCGGAATGCCGACGTAGAGTACCTTCCCCGCGCGGACCAAGTCGTCCATGGCCCGCAGCATCTCCTCGACCGGAGTCGTGCCGTCCCAGGCCTGCAGATAGAGCAGGTCGATGTAGTCGGTGTTCAACCGGCGCAGGCTCGCCTCGACCGATCCGACCATACTCTTGCGATGGTTGCCACCCGAGTTCGGGTCTCCTGCGTGCCTGATCAACGTATACTTGGTAGCGAGCACCAAGGCGCTCGCGCCTGTTCCTGGCGAACTCACCGAGCAACTGTTCGGCCGTGCCGTTCGTGTATTGATTGGCCGTATCGATGAAATTGCCACCTCGGTCGACGTAGGCGTCGAAGATCCGCCGCGCTTCTTCCTTATCCGCACCCCAGCCCCAGTCGGTCCCGAAGGTCATGGTCCCCAAGGACGGTGGCGACACTCGCAGGCCGGAGCGACCCAACAGCCGGTAGGTGTCGAGAGAGAGGGCTCCAGCCACACTGGCCTCCTGACATCGTGCAGCGGCTCCCGTTCTGCCAGCGTGTTCGTCTCCGCTGCCATCCGAACCGCCTGGTACAGGCCAGCAACCGAGGGGTGGGCGAGAAGGGAAAGGTCGTCCTGGAACTGACGATCCCAGGCGGCCCAACCGTAGGATTAAAGCGATGAGCGCATTATGGACGTGAACTCACGAGTTGAACATAGTTCCAGGTAACAGCCGTAGCACAGGTGTCAACTCGACGAAGTATCAAGGCACTAGTGGCAATTCTTGCGCCAGTTCCGGTTTGCATGGCTCCCCACTGGCGCTTCCTTGTGACTAACCACCGCATCGCAATCGCGAGCTCAGCTGGCGAGCAGGTTACGCACCACGGTGTCGGTAAGTAAGCGGCCGCGGCAAGTCAGCACCAGCCGGTCGTCTGGGGTGGTGGTGAGCAACCCGTCGGTAACCGCGCGATCAGCGACGGCTTTGCCAGACAAGCGGAGGATTTCCCGCGGCAGACCGTCGGCCAGCCGCAGCCCGAGCATCACCTGCTCGGTGTATTGCTCCTCGGGGCTGAGGATCTCCCGACCAGCCGCCGGGGAGCAACCGGCCGCGAGCACAGCGACGTAGCGCGCGGGGTGCTTGACGTTCCACCATCGCACCCCACCGACGTGGGAATGCGCCCCTGGTCCAGCGCCCCACCAATTCCCGCCAGTCCAGTAGCCGAGATTGTGCCGGCACCGAAAGTCGGCCGACGAAGCCCAGTTGGACACTTCGTACCAATGCAGGCCCTTCGTCGACAGCGCGGCATCAATCTGCTCGTAGCGCTCGGCGAGCGCGTCGTCGTCTGGCCCGAGCAGCTCGCCGCGGGCAACCCGGCGGGCCAGCGCGGTCCCCGGCTCGACGACCAGGGCGTAGGCCGACACGTGATCGACCCCGGCAGCGAGCACTGCTTC
The DNA here is from genome assembly GCA_030863045.1 of Actinomycetota bacterium. Taxonomy (GTDB): domain Bacteria; phylum Actinomycetota; class Actinomycetes; order Mycobacteriales; family Pseudonocardiaceae. Next base: position 5,181 of record JALZCN010000647.1, read on the forward strand.
CAGCGAGGCGGCCAGGTCGTGCCGGGTCTCCCCCGGCGTTCCATAGATCAGATCCAGGCTGACGTGTTCGATCCCCGCGGCGCGGGCCTGCGCCGCTGCGGCCACTGGCCGACCCGGTGTGTGCACCCGGTCCAGCACGGCCAGCACATGCGGCGCGGCGCTTTGCATCCCCAGCGACACCCGGGTGTACCCGGCCGCGGCGATCCCGGCGAAGAACTCCGGGGAGGTGGACTCGGGGTTGGCCTCGGTGGTCACCTCAGCGCCCGAAGCCAAACCCAGTGACCCGCGGATAGCGTCAAGCACCGCGGCGAGGCCCTCTGCGCCAAGCAGCGAGGGGGTGCCACCGCCGACAAACACCGTGTCGGCCGGCGCCGGTGTGTTCAGCACACCGGCTGCCAGGTGCAGCTCTCGGCGCAGCGCATCGAGCCACGTGGACGGCGCCAACGAAAGCTCACCGGGCGTGTAGGTGTTGAAGTCGCAGTAGCCGCAGCGGGTGGCGCAGAACGGCACATGCACGTAGACCCCAAACGGAGCCTGGGAGGCCAATCCGCGCAGAGCAGCTGCAGGCAGCCTCCCGTCCGGTGGAGCAGGGTCGCCGGGGGGAAGAGAAGCCACGTGAACATTGTCTCAACATCCGAACGTGGGTCGCGGGACTGCGTCAGGTAGCAGTCTGATGGGTGGTGGTGCAGGGGGCGGTTACCGTCAGACTCATGACCGCCGAGCTGGTGCGCCTGACCGTGCAGTCCGGGATTGCGACCGTCACGC
>JALZCN010000534.1 GCA_030863045.1 Actinomycetota bacterium
ATTTGTAACCCCGGCAGGCCCTGACCGATATGAGCCTCAATTTCCACCAGCACCCCGTCGATCCCGTGCAGCGCCACAGCCCAGGCGCTCGCCAGCGGCATCAGAACGCACCCTTGAGGTGCTCCACGGTGACCGGTCCGCCTTGTGGGATCAAAACCGCCACCACGTCGAAACGGATTTCGCACCAACCGACCCGGTGGGCCCGCAGCCACTCCGCCGTAATCCGCCGGATCCGAGCGGCCTTCGCCGGCGTTACGCCCTCAGATGGTTCTCCATATCCTGTCGCCGACCGGGTCTTGACCTCACAAACCACCACGCGCTCACCATCGGTCGCAATAAGATCGACCTCGCCCTCCCGGCAACGCCAGTTGCGCGAGAGCACCACGAGCCCGGTGCCGGCCAGGTACTCCGCCGCCACGTCCTCACCGCGCTTGCCCAGCGCGTCGTTACGGCGGCTCGCCGCCTGTGCCGTCGTCTCCATTCCGACTCCCGTCCCTCGGCGATTTACCGCCACGAGGTTGCCGAGTGGAGGCGGCGCGGTCGACCTCGCGCAAGTGGATCTGTGGACAACGGGGTGATTGTGGATAAGCGGGGTCCCTAAGACAGACCTTCCACGTTCAGTGTCGCAGCGGCGTGCTACCGCAGCTGGCAGCGTTGCCACCCGTCGATGATTGTGCAGGTCGGCCACGCGATGCATCACTTGTGCGCCATGGGTACGGCCCAGGTGCCTCACCGATGCTGTAGCTCCGACCGGAAGAACCGTCTTCACTTGAGACCAAGCCCAGAGCTGGGTTGAACGCTGAGGTTGTGTGTCCCTTCCCTAGGACTTGCCCTACTTCTACCAGTCCCGCGCCCCGGCCCTGGCTGCCATCGATCTGGTGGACTCGCAGACGGAGCTGAACATATGCATCCCCACGGCGGCGTCGCCAGCGATGATGCCGACGAACAACGTCACGGCTATGAGCAACCAGTACAGGCCGCCATCGGGCGTAGCGTCCCGCCCATGGCGCTGCGGCCCACGGTGCTCGCCGCCATGGGCGACGAGCCGTTGCTTCTCCAGATCTGCCACGACGGGCATCAGAATCCGACCGACGCCCTGCCGCTGAGATGGAGCTGACACCACACGAGGCGGCTGCGCCGAGGTCCCACTGCCCGCCACGTCGGTCGTGGGCTCTTGTCAGTAGGCACTATTCTGTTGTCGCAAATCGCTGAGCAACCCAGCCGAATGGCAGTCTCCACGGCTAAGTAGATCACCGGGGAAGTTAGGTACGGTTACCGATTGCCGCTGACGCTTTGTCTGTCATCGTATGTGATGCTGGGCTGTCACTACAGCCGCTGAGTTTCCCGTACTGAATTCTGGTCAATCTGCGAGGAGGGTTCGATGTCCGACGTGCCGAACGTTACCGAGCTCGACGGGCAGCACGTGGAGCTGCTTCCGGCCCGTACCGTTATGTCACTGTTCAGCGCCAATGGGGACGCGGGCACTCCTGGCTCCGGCGGTCAGGGAGAAGCCGGCAGCGGTCACAATGAGGGCAACTTCAGCACAGGCAACCGGATTGATCTCGAGGGCATGGGCATCCCCGGCCCCGACGGCAGCGCTAAGCCTGGCCTCTGATTCGCTTTCACATCTGAGTTGCGGCCAACGGTCACGCCGCGATGAATGTGGCTGCTCGACCTACAAGAGTGGCCACCTCCTGAGCGCGCTGGTCACGCCCCACCGCGGTTGTCGCGATCAGCTGCCGAACGGTCCGCCTTCGGGCAGTCTCAAATCCGGTTTGTCCACTTCCTCGATATTGACGTCCTTGAAGGTGAGCACCCGGACGTTTTTGACGAAACGAGCGGGCCGGTACATGTCCCACACCCACGAGTCGGACATCCGCACCTCGAAGTACACCTCACCGTCGGCGTTGCGGGCCTGCACGTCTACTGCGTTGGCCAGGTAAAAGCGCCGCTCGGTCTCCACGACGTAGGCGAACTGACCGACGACGTCGCGGTACTCCTTGTAGAGCGACAGCTCCATCTCGGTCTCGTACTTCTCGAGATCCTCGGCGCTCATCGACGGCCCATCGGTCGCTTCATGGGGTGCTGGCTCCTCCTGCTCATGCCCATACGCGGTCGGTGATCTCCCCATTCTGGACCACTACCGGCGCCACTACCGAGCCTACTTCTGGCCCCACGTCCGGCCACGGCCTTGCCCTTGCCGTCCTGCGCGGTGACCCGGTCCGAGCGTGTTTGCGCGCCGCCAGCGCGACGTTGACGTAGCCGAAGCGGTGTTCGGTGCACGGACCATGCGCGAGTAAGGACGCGTTGTGCTCGGGCGTGCAGTAGCCCTTGTGCTCATCGAACCCGTACCACGGCATCCGCTCGTGCAGATCGGCCATGATGCGGTCACGGGTCACTTTGGCCAGCACCGAGGCCGCGGCCACGCATGCGGTGGCCCGGTCGCCACCGATCACCGCCATGTTCGGGGCGGTCAGGCCGGGCACGCGGAACCCGTCGGTGAGTACGTAGCCGGGGTGCACGGCAAGCCCGGCGACAGCGCGACGCATGCCCTCCAGATTGGCTACGTGCAGGCCGATTTCGTCGACCTCCCCGGGCGGGATCACCACCACACTACGGGCCACAGCCCTAGCGGTGATCAGGCTGTAGTAGTACTCCCGGCGTGTCGCGGTGAGCAGCTTGGAATCAGTGAGCCCATCCAGAGCAGCCGCGTCGGCCGGCCGCAGCACGCACGCCGCGACCACCAGCGGCCCGGCGCAGGCCCCTCGGCCCGCCTCGTCCACCCCAGCGACCGGGCTCAGGCCCTTGCGATGCAGGGCAGCTTGCAGGCTCCACATGCCACCGTCCCTGCGCACCACCGCCCTCGGCGGCCGCGGCAGGACCGGGCGGGTGCTACGCGCCGCGGCTGGCACCGTGTTCAGCCGCTTCTCCCGGCAACCAACCGCTTCCACAGGACCCGACCGCTTCGCACCACCGGCCAGCTCAATACCAGCCCGGCACCCGACGGAAGCCCAGCTGGTCCGAAGGGTGGGGAAGGCCCTGAGGCTCCAACCGCCGGACCTTGCTGTGGGTCAGGGTCGGCGATGCCCTGCCAGCGCTTCACCGGAAGCACGACGAGGCGAGCCTTACCGATGACGTTGTCCACCGGCACCGTTCCCGATCTCCCGTCTGTGACGTGCTGACGCGAGTCCGCGCTGTTGTTCCGGTTGTCTCCCATCACCCACAACCCGCCTTGGGGCACCGTGACAGGACCGAATTCATCTTGGAGATCGGATCCAGTGAAGACGGCGTAGGGCTCGGCCAGCGCAGTGCCGTCGACAGTGACCCGATTCTGCTGATCACAGCATTGCACGGTCTGGCCACCCACCGCGATCACCCGCTTGACGAAGTCCCGCTCGTCAGGTGGGGCGAGGCCGATCACGGAGCCGGCCTGCTGAAGCCCACGCACCAGCACGTTGTCCGACCGCTGGCTGGAGAACTCACTGCCCCACGAGTCGGTGCCACGGAAGACCACCACGTCGCCCGGTCGCGGATCACGAAACCGGTAGGTCAGCTTGTCCACCAGGACCCGGTCGTTGGTGCAGCCCGGGCAGCCGTGCAGCGTCGGTTCCATGGACGCCGAGGGAATCACGTATACCCGCGCCAGGAACGTTTGGATCAGGAAGGTGAGCACCAGCGCGGTGAGTACCAAGATCGGTACCTCGCGCCAGAACGAGTTCTTCTTCCGCTTGGACAGGCGATGCCGGTGCACGCGCCGGCCCGCAGAGTCGTCGGGATCATCGCCCGGAGCGGGTTCGCCCGAGCGAGCCAGGTGGGCCACGTCCTCAGGCT
>JALZCN010000672.1 GCA_030863045.1 Actinomycetota bacterium
GGACACAAGCGCGGGTGTTCTCATCGCTCGGGAAGCTGGTGCCCGAGTCCTCGACCTTCACGGCGCAAATCATGCTACGCACTCTTCCGCAACTATCGCAGTGAGTCCTTCACTAGAACATGAGTTAATGACCGCAGTCCACGCCGCTCTTACGACCCCTGCTGTAGGCGAATGACCATCAAGTCACGGGCCCGTAGCCGTAACCCGAACCGCCCGTTCGTCTGGGCCAGCCAATCCTCGACACGAAAGGGCCTTCTCACCTCATAGGGAAAAGATCACTTGAGCTATTCCGCCTATAGCTTATGACCGGCTCCGGGAGTGAGATGCGACGCACTTGGCACGGCTGACCGCGCTCAGGCTGACGTTGGTCGCACGGCATCTTGCCGTCGCACTGCAGGCTACAGCTGTATCCACGCGCCAGATGCTGTTACAGGCTGTCACAAGCACAGTTACAAGCTGTCACTCGCGTACGTTGCCGAATAAATCTCTAAGGTGATCAAGGTGCCGCCTCCGGCGGCGCGGACGTGGCTGGGTTCGTCGCCCTACTTACCTGCCCGCTCGGGCCGATCCCGCTTGCTGCGCGCGGCCTGGCGGCCGTGCTCGCGCGGGGTCGGCCCGGCGGTTGCGGTGGCTGACGCGGACCAGGGCCTGCCTACCAAGATTTGCGCTGCAGAGTGGCTCAGCAGCACGGCGGTCGGGTGCTCAATTGCTGTCGTCATGCACGTCCCGCCGCAGCGCAGCGTGACGTGATCGTGGGGGCCATGGGCTCGATTGGGCGAGATGCCAGCGTGATCGGGGGGTACTTCTGTCTGGCCCTGGCCAACGTTCGACTTGATTCGGATTATCATTATCAGCTAGGGGCTGGCGGCAGTAGATCGCACCTTGAATGCCTTTCGGCCGTGGATGCGCAACGGAGCGATGTGACGGTGCCGCGTGCGCCGGACCTGCAGCCGACTGCCCGCCTATCGACCTGCAGGAGGTTGTGCTTGGTGCCTGCCGCTTCGCCCGCGCCCGTAGCGTCGCCCTCATCGGCACCAGGCGGGTTGCACACGCTGTTGCGTCATGACTTGCCTGCTTCGCTGGTGGTCTTTTTGGTTGCGGTACCGCTGTCGTTGGGCATTGCCGTGGCCTCGGGTGCTCCCGTGATGGCCGGACTTATCGCTGCCGTTGTCGGGGGGATTGTGGCCGGGTTGCTTGGTGGTTCACCCTTGCAGGTCAGCGGCCCTGCTGCGGGACTCACTGTGGTGGTGGCCGACCTGGTTGGGCGGTTTGGCTGGGGTGTGACGTGTGCCATCACGGTGGCTGCTGGGTTGCTGCAGGTGCTGTTTGGAGTCAGCCGGGTGGCCCGGGGGGCCCTGGCGATCTCACCGGCGGTGGTGCACGCGATGCTGGCCGGTATCGGCATCACCATTGTGTTGGGTCAGTTGCATGTGTTGCTTGGGGGGGCACCGGGTAGCGACGCGATCACTAACCTTGTCGACTTGCCCGGCCAGCTGGCTGATATCCACGATCCCGCCGCGGTGGTGGGCCTGGCGGTGATTGCGGTGTTGTTGTTGTGGCCGCGGTTGCCGCAGCCGCTGCGGCAGATCCCAGGGCCACTGGTGGCCGTGGTCGCCGCCACCGCATTGGCCACTGGGCTCGCGCTTGACCTGGAGCGGGTGGTGATCCCCGGCTCGCTGCTTGATTCGCTGCACCTGCCGCAGGTACCGGGTGGCATGTGGGTTGGCGTGTTCACCGGCGTGCTGACCGTCGCGTTGATCGCCAGTGTGGAAAGCCTGCTGTGCGCGGTGGCGACGGACAAGATGGGCGGCACCCGAAGCAACCTTGACCGAGAGCTGATCGGCCAAGGCGCGGCGAACACCGTGTCGGGGCTGGTGGGTGGTCTCCCGGTGACCGGCGTGATCGTCCGGAGTTCCACCAATATCGCCGCAGGCGCCCGCACTCGCGCCTCGGCGGTGCTGCACGGCGGGTGGGTGCTGCTGTTCTCGGTCCTGCTCGTCAGTCT
>JALZCN010000535.1 GCA_030863045.1 Actinomycetota bacterium
ACTCTGCACCGCGGACGAGAGCCCGGGGGCAGTAGTTTGTGCTGGCCGCTCGTCTGAAATAATCACTACATCCGTCGATCGCCGGGGGGCGCCCGAGCATGTGGGTTTATTCCGCCCTGCACGCCCATCGCGTATTTGGCGTCCCGGCCGACGGCCGCCCGTACGATCACAACGAAGAAGGACCACATGCGCACGCCTGTCTCCGACCGCCGACCGCGGGCCGGAATGACCCTCACTCCCCGCCATCGGCAGAACCGACCTCTGCCGATGAGTGCCGTGGCCGTGCGTCGCGGCCAGTTCGGGGAGTTCGAGCTGCGCCCGGTGCGGGAACACACCGTCGAAGCGCTGAACGCCCGGGAGGTAACTGCTGAGGATTGACCGCGCACCGTTTCAGCGCAGCGGTTTGGCAAGGATAATGGACTCCGACGTGAGCGTGTCGTACACGTAGGGCTTGATCTCGCCCGTCTCAGCGAAACCTACTTGCCGCCAGAAGGGCAGCACTGCGGCGTCGGAATGCACCACCGCTACTCGCATGACGTCGATTTCTGGCCATTGCCGCACCTTGGCTTCGATCTGCTGGTATCCGGACGTGCCGACGCCACGGCCCTGGTGCGCCCCGTCGAGGAGCAGCACGCCGAGCAGCGCGGTGTCAGAGGCCGGCCAACCGCGGATGACGTCGGCGCAACCGACCATTTGTGGCACATCCGTCATAAAGCCGTAGAGGTACTTACTGTCGTAGGTCATCCCGGATGGCAAAGCGCTGAACAGGCTCTTGGCGTCGGCCGCGGCTGGCGGGTGACCGGTCACCAGCTCGGTGTAGGTCGGCGCTGCCTCCAAGATCCGCTGCAGAGACGCCATCTCGCAGGGCTGACCGGTCAGCAGCCGCAGGTCGATGTGCACAGACGTCAATGCTGTCGAGTGCCGTGTGGTGCTGCAACCTGCTCCCCCTTACACGTTCCGGGGGTATGACGCCTACGGTATTGGCATGCTGACAGTGACCGAGGCGGCGGCGCAGGCCATCAACTCACTCGTGGCCAAGAACCAGATGCCGGAGGGAGCCGGCCTGCGGATCGCGCCGCAGGGAAAGACCACCCGGTCGGAAGGGTTGGGATTGTCAATCGCTGCGGCCCCAGCGGCCGAGGACACCGTGGTGGAGAGCTACGGCGCCAAGGTGTTCCTAGCCGCCACCGTGGTGTATGAACTCCACGAACAGGAGCTCGACGTCGAGCACACCGGCGATGGCGGTGAGGAGGAGGTGCGCTTCTTCGTCGAACGCAGGCCCAAGGATAAGAACTGATCGTGCCGAATGTGCCGTAATATCCTCGTAGACAACTTTGGGGAGTCGCCATGATCGTCCTTGGTATCATCTTGCTCGTTGTCGGTTGGCTACTAGGAATCTCAATTCTGGTCACTCTCGGGATCATCTTGATCGTGGTCGGCGTCATCCTGGAGCTGCTCGGCGCCATCGGGCGCCCGTTGTTCGGCCGACGTCACTATTACTGACCCTGCGGCGTGCGGCACGATCACGCCGCAACCGGCGGGCCAGATGTGCCGGTCCACGTCGACGGGCGTCCGGGGCGATGATCGCGCCGTTCCTGGATCCCCGGCTGTCCTGTGGCTCTTCCCGGCCTTTGGTGATCGACATTAGGTTGTGGGGCAACGCCCCTCACGCCGAGTCGTTGTCCTAGTGCGGTCGTCGCCTAGCTGAGAGACCGCACCGGACCAGCGATAAGGAGACCCGATGGATGGACCTTCCACAGGCCTACTCCGGTGCAAGCCAGCTGACCAGGAGGAGTTCGACCTTGAAAGGTTCTTCCGGGAGGGACTCTCCCAGGCATTGCGCGGAAAGGCCAGGCTCAACGTCATGCTTGCCGGTCGTGTCGGTGTCGGCAAGAGCACGCTGGTCAACGCCATCTTTGGCGAGCCGATCGCCCCGACAGGCGTTGGCTCGTCAATCACCCAGAGCATTAAACGGTACGTTCGACCGAATCTTCCGATTTCGGTGTACGACACTCCGGGCATCGAGCTCGGCATAGACTCGGAGCAGATAGCGGAAAACTACCTTGCCGAGATCAAAAGACAGATGGGAAACGACGACACTCGAATTCACTTTTGTCTCTACTGCGTCCGGACGCGGGACGAACGTTTCGAAACGGTTGAGGCAGACATCGTGAGAGCGTTGGCGAAGGATGTCCTGGTAGCGCTCGTGCTCACGCAGTGCCCCACTCCAGACGACGCCCGGGCCGTCAAGTTCGCACGTTACCTCACGTCACTTGACCTTCCCGTCCTCGACGGTCGGTGCTTCATGACACTCGCCGAAGAAGACGACGTCGCCGGCGTCAGGCTCGCCCCGTTCGGCCTATCCGACCTCGTGAGTTCGATCTACCATCAGCTGCCTGATGCGGAGAAACATACGCTGGCCAGCTGTCAACGGGTGTCGCTAGAGCTCAAGATCGCCGAGGCCAGGCGGTCGGTGAATTTCAACATGGGGACGGCTGCATTGATCGCGGCTACTCCGATCCCGCTGGTTGATGCGATTCCGTTGAGCGCGCTGCAGATCAGCATGCTGGGCCAGATCACCACCATCATGGGATTCAGGGTTGATCCTAAAGCGGTTGCCACTGCCTTTGCGACCGTTCTCGGCATCGCCTCTGTGGCGCGCACGACGGCGAGCTTCTTCAAGATCTTCCCCGGTACTGGCACGACCATCAATACGACCATCGCCTCCACGACAACGAAAATCTTAGGAGAGGTGTTCATCACCGCCTGCACGAACGTCCTCATGCGTCAGATGGCGGGTGAGCTTATTCACCAGGATGATCTCGTGCGTGAACTTCTCAAGGAGCTCCCTTACTTGCTCAACGGTGGACTTCGCCTTTCGGCGTAGCAGTGCCACGGGAACATACCTGCGTCGGGGTGGCGCTCAGACCCCGATGGGCCCGCCATCCTCGCGGTAAATCACGGCGACGGATGGACGGGGTTGCGCGCTGCCGCCGTCGGGCCACCGGGACGCGGGGCTGTCCGGTGATGCATTGTCGGCGTCTCCGAGGTGCTGCGGGGGGACCAGCACGAACTGCTCCTCGATCACCGGGCCGCAGGCCTCTGCTCCGACCGGAACCGTGGCGAACAGCTTGACCAGCCCGCGCTGCTCGCCGTCCAGCACCACCGCGTAAAGGCCGTCGTTGAAGCCCAGCGTGTTGCCGTCGGTGGCGATCCAGAGGTTGCCGTGCCGATCGAAGGCGAGGTTGTCGGGGCACGAGATGGGACTGACCTGGGACTTGTCGAAACCCGCGAAGCATGTCGACGGATCCGCGGGATCGCCGCACAGCAGCAGCACCCGCCACTCGAACCGGGTCCCGGTGGGGTCGTCGCCGGCTTCAGCCAGCTCGATGACGTGCCGTTCTTGTTGCTTCGGCGCGGGTTGGCCTCGTCCGGCGCGCCGCCGCCGACGCCGCGCTCGCTGTTGTTGGTCATGGACAGATACACCCGACCGGTTTGTGGGTGCGGTTGCACGTCCTCTGGTCGGTCTATCTTGGTGGCGCCGACCCGGTCACCAGCGATCCGGGTGAAGACGTAGACCTCCTCAGCGCTCATCCCCGGGACGAACGACTCGCGGTTGCGGGCCAGCGGCACCCACTCGCCGGTGCCGTCGAACGCACCGTCGGCGGGTAGCCGCCCCGCGCCGTCGATCTCAGCGGCCGGGCTGTTGCCGGTGAACCTCGCGACGTAGAGAGTGCCGGAGTCGAGCAGCTGCCTGTTCTGCGCCCGCTGCTGGGGGTCGTTGCCAGGCACCATCCACCCGTCGGAGACGAACTTGTAGACGTAGTCGAAGCGCTCGTCGTCGCCCATGTAGGCAACCACTCGGCCGTCGGGTGCCACCCGGATGGTGGCGCCCTCGTGTTTGAACCTCCCCAGCGCGGTGTGCTTGACCACCGGTGTGGTCGGGTCGTTCGGGTCCAGCTCCACGATCCAGCCGAACCGGTGCGGCTCGTTGGGCTCCCGTGCGGCGTCGAACCGGGCGTCGAAGCGCTCCCACTTACGTTCGGTGGCCGTCCTCGCCACGCCGTAGCGCGCCAGGCGGTCCTTGGTCACCGGGTCGGTGACCAGGTCGGCGTTGGCGAAGTACTGGTTGAAGTTCTCCTCGGCGGTCAGCACCATGCCCCACGGCGTGACACCGCCACCGCAGTTGTTAAGCATCCCGAGCACCTGCGTACCCGTCGAGTCGGCCGACGTCTGGAGCCACGGGTGTCCCGCCGCCGGGCCGGCCATCCGGGCCGGGGTGGTCGCCGTGATCCGCCGGTTGTAGCCGGAGGTCAGGT
>JALZCN010000685.1 GCA_030863045.1 Actinomycetota bacterium
TTGGTGTGATAGCCGGGACTCGCGCCGACCAGCCGGTCGTAACTGGCAGCGGCAGCGTCGAACTCGCTCGGCACATCGATCGTCACGACAAGCAGCCTACGGCCGGGTCTCAACGCCGCATTCTGAGGACAGACTGCACCAATTGAGGGCCAGACTACTGCAATCTGTCCCCAGAACGCAGGCGTGGCACATCGAGGATATGGGCGACGGCGCGCCAGGGTTGGAGTTGCACGAAGTTGATCTCGCCCCAGTTGTAGGTTTCGCCACTGACTTCATCGTGCACGAGGAAGCGGTCCGCCCAGTCCATGCCCAGTGCCGGCAGGTTCACCGACACCATCCCACTCACCGTACTGAACGGTTCCAGGGTGACCACGCAGATCACGGTGTCGCCCGTGGCGGGATCGGTTTTGGAGTACGCCAGTAGCGAATCATTGTCCGTGCGGTGAAACCGCAGGGTGCGCAGCTGTTGCAGGGCGGGATGGGCCCGCCGGATCGCGTTGAGCCGAGTGATCCATGGTTCCAGGGATTGCCCTTTGACCAGCGCCACAGCGAAATCCCGCGGGCGCAACTGGTACTTCTCGCTGTCCAGGTATTCCTCGCTACCGGGCTTGGCCGGCGTGTTCTCGAACAGCTCGTAGCCGGAATAGACACCCCAAGAAGGGGACAGGGTGGCGGCCAACGCGGCCCGGATGGCGAACATGCCCGGCCCGCCCTGTTGTAAGGACGCATGCAGGATATCCGGTGTGTTGACGAAGAAGTTCGGCCGCGCTTCGTCTGCTTTGGATACCAGCTCGGTCGCGTACTCGGTGATCTCTTGCTTGCCGGTGCGCCAGGTGAAGTAGGTGTAGGACTGGGTGAAGCCCAGCCGGGCCAGCCCGTAAAGTCGGGCCGGGCGAGTGAACGCCTCAGACAGGAACAGCACATCCGGGTGCCGGTCCTTGACCTGCCAGATTAGCCACTGCCAGAAGTCCGGCGGCTTCGTGTGCGGGTTGTCCACCCGGAAAATCCGGACCCCGCGCTCCACCCAGAACAGCATAACCCGCAGCATTTCGGTGTAGATGCCGCGGGGATCGGAATCGAAGTTCAGTGGGTAGATGTCTTGGTAGCGTTTGGGCGGGTTCTCCGCGTAAGCGATTGTCCCGTCCGGCCGGGTGACGAACCACTCCTGGTGTTCCTTGGCCCACGGATGATCCGGCGCGCATTGCAGCGCGAAATCCAGGGCGACCTCCATGCCAAGCTCCTCAGTCCTGGCCACGAAGGCATCGAAATCGTCGAACGTGCCCAGGCGGGGATGGATCGCATCGTGGCCGCCCTCAACCGAGCCGATCGCCCATGGCGAGCCGACGTCCTCGGGGCCCGCCGCAATGGTGTTGTTGGGACCCTTGCGGTTGACCTCTCCGATCGGGTGGATCGGCGGCAGGTACACCACGTCGAAGCCCATACCGGCGATCCGGTCCAGCTCCCGGGTGGCGGTCGCGAAGGTGCCGTGTACTGGCTTGCCCAGCGCGTCCCACCCTCCGGTAGATCGCGGGAAGAACTCATACCAGGAGCTGAACAGCGCCCGGGATCGGTCGACCCACACCTTGTGCGCACCGCCCCGGGTGATCAGGTCACGGAGTGGGTCGGCGGTCAGGACCTGGATCACCGGGGCTGTCAGCGCCGGCTCGACCCGCTCGCCAAGGGGACGGCCAGAGTCCCGCAACGCTGCCGCTGCGGCGCTCAGGGCCGTGCGGTGCCGCTGCTGGCCGGGGCGACGAGCCGCTCGCTCCAACAGCCGGGCACCAATGATCAGGTCGTTCTCTAGCTCGGACGCGGTTTGACCGGCGGCGACCTTCACCTCGATCGCGTGCCGCCAGGTCTCCCAGGGGTCGGCCCAGGCGTCCACCCGAAAGCTCCACCAGCCCTCCTGGTCGGGCACCACGGTCGCGGTGAACTGGTCGGTACCCGGTGGTCCGGGCAGCATCCGAAGCTGGCTGGCCGGCCGGTCGCCTGGACCGCGCCAGACCACCGTGGCACCCACCGCGTCGTGTCCCTCGCGCCACACCGTGGCGTTGACCGGAACGTGCTCCCCGACCACCGCCTTGCTGGGATACTTACCGCATGAGACCACGGGCGTCACATCGTCGATGGCGATCCGTCCACTCACCGCTGCCGCCCTTCCCTCGGTCCTGGTCCAGCTCCTTAGTCTGCCGGGCGAGGCCGCGGGGTGCGCGCCGGATGTGACACTCCTGACCACGGTGCGGCGTCAGACGGCAGTAGTCACGAGCTCGTAACGGTGTTCTGCCTCCCCGCGTGGCGTCGGCGGATAAAGTCCGCCCATGAGAGCGCTGCGCAGGTTCACCGTCCGCGCCCAGCTACCGGGCCCGCTCGCACCGCTGGAAACGCTGGCCACGAACCTACGGTGGACGTGGCACACCCCGACTCAGGATCTGTTCGCGTCGCTGGACGAGCGCACCTGGCAGGTCGTCAACGGTGATCCAGTGCGCCTGCTGGGAGAGATCCCTACCCAACGGCTCACCGCCCTGGCCACCGACGAGACCGTGGTGGCCCGAACTAGAGCGCTGGTCGAAGACCTACGCCG
>JALZCN010000699.1 GCA_030863045.1 Actinomycetota bacterium
GTCGAGCCCCGGGAGTACAATTGGCGCCCGTGACAGCGTCGAAAGCGGAGGGCCAGCGGGTGGTCCTGGGGCGGCGTGACAAGTTCAGCACGATGGTGCCGTTCCACTGGTCCGACGAGGCGCCGCCTGGTCTCAACGACGTGGAGTGGGCCGAGGAGTTGGGCGCCAAGTGGGAGGGCGACGAGCTGGTCACCTACGACTACCCGTCGTTCATCAACCTCCTGGAGTACTACGAGTCGGGCGAGTACCTGCCGGACAACGACTGATACGACGCGTCGCCGTCCTGTTCGTCGTCCCCGCGGCCGGTGCAACGAGATTGCGAGGCTTGCCACTTCTCGCGCACCGGCCTCGACGAACTCGGCGTGGATGTCAACCTGCGGCATCGAATTTGGCAGCCTTCACCGAACTTGCTCGCGCCATCTGGTCGAGCCAGCACAGCGGAATCTCGTCTGCTTGCCGCCGGTGCATCAGCGCCTGGTCGTCTTCGTCAGTCATCCGGTGCGCTGTTGTTGGTCGGTGTCGGACCGGGTGTAGCGCCAAGGCCAGGACGCCTCGGTTGTCCCGGTGACGGTCGAGGCTGCACCGAAGCGGCGTCTGGTCGTGCCGTTCGGTCTCGTCTTTCCTTACTCGCTGACCCCGGGTTCTCGGGCCGTGCTCGCTGCGGACCACCGGCTTGCTGTGCTCGGGGGCCACGGTGGTGGTCAGCCTTAGGCGGCTGATCCCGATGAGTGGGGTCCTTGCGTGTTGGGTTATCGCAGTTACACGGCTCAGTATTGGCCGTCGGTGATTCCGTATTCGTCCTGTGTGAACCAGGAGTGACGTTCGGCGACCTCGCCTCGTCGGTGGTCACGGTTGATGATGGCGGCGGCACGACTCGCCCGTGATCCGACGCAGGCGGCGACATTTCAGCAGGGGGAGCTGACACAGCACGATGGGCTGCCGGCACGAACTGCTGGTGCGTGGGTAGCGGAGAGGGGTCTGGGGAGGATGCCTCGGGTGGTGTCTGCTCGGCAGGACCCACCGGCGCATCGATGAAGGGAACGGGTGCTGGATGCCCATCACTGATCACGGGCGTCACCGGAGCCGGTAACTGACCTGGGGCTACCCGACGATCGCTGACTCGCTGAACAACGAGGGCGTGAACACGGTGACCGCAGCCAGCACCAGCACCAGCACGACGCTCGCCGCCAGAGCAAGCACGATCCCCGGCATCCCGAACATCAGTCCGTGGCCTCGACCAAGCCACCACCGTGTGCCAAGGGCATACCTCGGTTGGGGCGTCGGGGCAGACACCAGCTCGCCACCCTGCTCGATTCCGTCAATGGGCGGGACCGGCTGGACGGCGATAGCAGCTGGGTGCGGCGCCGAGTTGTTGACAGGCTGGAAAAGATCCCCGGCTGGGCGTGCGCGGGTCGAAGGGGCCGGCCAGCTCACAAAGATCCGCTCGCCCTCGTTGACCCCAGTGGGCCGGGCAGACGGGTGCCCTGCAGGGCCGGGACCAGCAGGCGACTGATACGGATTCACGACTGTCATAACCTCCTTGCAGGTTCATCGGCACAGTGGACACATCGCTCAGCAACTACTATGTGTGCCCGGCCGATTACGCTGTTCACACGCAGATCGCTCGCCCAGCCCGTGCTGTTACCACCGCGGTGATCAAGGGCAGCTGGATTTGCCCGGCGGCGCTGTTGCCTACATGAGCGCGGACAGGGTTCCCATCGGGAGCACCACCCACATGGTGGTACGACCTGCCGCACGGGCTGCGGGATGATCACGATACCGCCCCTGCGATTGGTATGAGGCGATGTGACACATTGGCTATCGAGGAGAATGCACAATGGCGATCAGTCGGCGCCCGGAGGACATTCACGAGGGACCGGTAGTCACGAGAGTCCAAAACGCCCTCAAACGGCTGGGTCTTGATCCTGGGGAAAGCGACGGTGTTTTTGGCTCTGCCACGGAGCGAGCGGTTATAGAGTTCCAAACGACGCGCGGCCTAGTGGCCGACGGGGTCATCGAACAGAGGATGTGGGTAGCACTCGGGTTCAAAGGTCCCGTGCCGCACCCAGTGAAGATCGACCCATAGGGACGGGCCGCATACATATAATCGGAAGGTCGGCACTTTCGACGTCATCGAAGGCCAGTCCGCCGTGCTGTCACTGGGCACCAGCGGGCATGCTCGGTGCAGGCAGCCACGTGAATATCGGTCCGGACAAGGAGATATTGCGGTGTAGATAATACGCAGCCTGGCGGTTCTCGCGCGTCATCCCACAAACTGTGAAGGAAGGCATCGCATGAGCACTATCACCACCACCGACGGCACGGAGATCTATTACAAGGACTGGGGCTCGGGTCAGCCAATCGTGTTCAGTCACGGCTGGCCACTTTCAGCTGACGACTGGGACACCCAGATGTTGTTCTTCCTGCAACACGGCTATCGGGTCATCGCCCATGACCGGCGCGGTCACGGACGGTCCAGCCAGACCAGCGACGGCCACGACATGGACCACTACGCCGACGACCTCGCGGCGTTGACGGCGCATCTGGATCTGACGGACGCCATTCATGTGGGTCATTCGACCGGTGGTGGCGAAGTGGTCCACTACCTAGCCCGACATGGCGAAAGCCGAGTGGCCAAGGCCGCTATCATCAGCGCAGTACCACCGCTGATGGTCAAGACTGAGACCAATCCAGGCGGCCTTCCCAAAGACGTCTTCGACGGGTTACAGGCGCAACTTGCGGCCAATCGATCAAAGTTCTATCGCGACATGGCGGCGGGACCCTTCTACGGTTTCAACCGGCCGGGCGTGAAATCCTCGGAA
>JALZCN010000709.1 GCA_030863045.1 Actinomycetota bacterium
CGGCACATCAGTGATCGACGTCGACCGCGGTGGGAAGATCACCTGGCACGGACCGGGTCAGCTCGTCGGCTACCCGTTGATCGCATTGGCCGAACCGGTCGACGTCATCGACTACGTGCGGCGCCTAGAGCAAGCGCTGATCGCCGTGTGCGCCGAGCTGGGCCTCGACGCCGGGCGGATTTCGGGTCGGTCGGGAGTGTGGCTGCCGGCTGACCCCGCCACCGGGCGTCCTGCGCGCAAGATCGCTGCCATCGGGGTTCGGGTCAGCCGCGGCGTGACCACGCACGGATTCGCCTTGAACTGCCAACCCGACCTCGCCGCCTTCGACCGGATCGTGCCCTGCGGCATCATTGATGCCGGGGTGACGTCGCTAACCGCCGAGCTGGGCCGACCGGTCTGCGTCGCCCGAGTACAGCCCGCAGTGCAGCGAGCCGTCCTTGACGCCCTCGACGGCACCCTGGCAGTGCACGCGTGAGCGGTTGGGGTGCGGACGACATTCCCGATCAAGCCGGCCGCACGGTGCTCGTCACCGGAGCCAACTCGGGCCTCGGCCTGCAGACCGCCACGGTGCTCGCCAGGCGCGGCGCAACGGTGCTGCTGGCCTGCCGCGACCCGCAACGTGGGCAGGTGGCGTTGGACCTGGTACGGGCCAGGTCCGGCCGGGCGGACGCCACGCTGATCCAGCTCGACCTGGCTGACCTCAGCTCGGTTCGCGAGGCTGCTGACGAAGTGCGGGCGATCACCGGGGACCGGCTGGACGTGCTGGTGAACAACGCCGGCGTGATGGCATCTCCGCTGCGGCGCACCGCCGACGGCTTCGAGTTGCAGATCGGCACCAACCATCTCGGGCATGCCGCGTTGACCTGGCTGCTCGCGCCTGCGCTGGTTGCCGGCGCCCGCGTGGTCACGGTGTCCAGCCTCGCCCACCGCCGCGGCGGGCTGGACGTCGACGACCTGAATTGGGGGAAGCGGCGGTACAACGCGGTCACCGCCTACAGCGCATCGAAGCTGGCCAATCTGCTGTTCACCGTTGAGCTGGATCGCCGGAGCAGGAACGCCGGGCGCGACCTGCTGGCGGTCGGTGCCCACCCCGGCGTCACCGACACCGAACTGGTGCCCAACACCACCCGGATGCACTCAGCCGGGCCGTTGGCCCACGTCGCCCGGTGGGGTAGCAAGCTGATCTCTCAGGGAGTGTCCACGGGTGCGTTGCCGCAGCTTTACGCCGCCACCGCGGCTGATGTTCGCGGCGGGGAGTATTACGGCCCGACCAGCATGGGGCAGACCCGAGGAGCCCCCGGCCGGGTGGCGGCGATCCCGGCCGCCAGGGACGAGCACACAGCTCGACTGCTCTGGGAACGCACCGCGGAGCTGACCGGCGTGACTCCGGATCCGGCGTAGGGTAACGCTGGTGAGCGTGATGCCCCACGTACCTGATGCAGGTGGCCGTAAGCTGCTGCGTCTGGAGGTCCGTAACAGCGAGACCCCGATCGAACGTAAACCTCCGTGGATCAAGATCCGGGCGACGATGGGGCCGTCGTTTCGTGACCTCAAAGGTCTGGTGCGGCGCGAGGGATTGCACACGGTGTGTGAGGCGGCCGGTTGCCCCAACATCTATGAGTGCTGGGAGGCCAGGGAGGCCACCTTCCTGATCGGCGGCGACCAGTGCACCCGGCGCTGCGACTTCTGCCAGATCGACACCGGCCGCCCCGCTGCGCTAGACCGCGACGAGCCGCGCCGGGTCGCCGAATCGGTGCAGGCGATGGGACTGCGCTACTCGACGGTCACCGGAGTGGCCCGTGATGATCTGCCCGACGGCGGCGCCTGGCTCTACGCCGAAACGGTCCGGCAGATCCACGCGCTCAACCCCGGCACCGGCGTCGAGCTGCTGATCCCGGACTTCAACGCGGTGCCCGAGCAGCTCGCCGAGGTGTTCTCCTCGCGGCCCGAGGTGCTGGCGCACAACCTGGAGACCGTCCCGCGAATCTTCAAACGGATCCGGCCGGCGTTCCGATACGAACGGTCGCTGCACGTGTTGCGAGTAGCCCGCGACGCTGGGCTGGTGACCAAGTCCAATCTGATCCTGGGCCTGGGCGAGCAGCCCGAGGAGGTCACCGCCGCAATGCGCGACCTGCATGCCGCAGGCTGCGACCTACTCACCGTCACCCAGTACCTCCGGCCCTCACCCCGGCACCACCCGGTGGCGCGCTGGGTCCGCCCGGAGGAGTTCGTCGAGCATGCCCGCGCTGCCGAGATGATGGGTTTCGCCGGGGTGATGGCGGGGCCGTTGGTCCGATCGTCCTACCGGGCCGGCCGGCTCTACACCCAGGCTGTCGCGCACCGCGGTGGCCAGGTACCCGAGCGCATCGCGCAGCTGACCGTGGGAGGTTCCGCGTAGGAGGCGTTGGGCCTGCCGGCTCCCTGAACACGGGGCCACAGAGCAGTGATCCACACGTATCCTAAGAACCATGCCTGCCAAACCCCAGCCCAAGGCAACCTCTGGGACTAAGTCCTCTTCTGGAACGAAGCCCTCTGGAACGAAGGACAAAGCAGCGGCGAAGGCCGCCAAGAAGGAGCGCCGCGCCGCGTCCAAGCAGCGCCGGGCGCAGATCATGCAGGCGTTCAAGATCCAGCGCCGGGAGGACAAGGCCCTGGTGCCGTTGATGATCGGCGTGTTACTGGTCATCACCGCGGTGGTGTTCGGGGTGGGTTTCCTGTTCGGCCAACAGTGGGTGTTCCTGCCCCTGGGCGTTGCGCTCGGCGTACTCGGCGCAATAATGATCTTCGGGCGACGGGTTCAGCGCAATGTGTTCGCCAAGGCTGAGGGTCAGCCCGGTGCTGCGGCCTGGGCCTTGGAGAACCTGCGTGGCCGGTGGAAGGTGACGCCCGCGGTGGCGGGCACCACGCATCTCGACGCCGTGCACCGGGTCATCGGCCGGCCTGGGGTTGTGCTGGTCGCAGAAGGCGCCCCGCACCGGCTCAAGCCGCTGCTGGCCCAGGAGAAGAAGCGGGTGTCCCGGCTGATCGGAGACACTCCGATCTATGACGTCACGGTGGGCAACGAGGAAGGCCAGGTCTCACTGGCGAAGTTGCCCCGGCACCTGGCCAAACTGCCACGCAATATCAACGCGGCCCAGATCGACGGGCTGGAGAGCAAGCTGACTGTCCTCTCCACGCCCCGGGGCCCGGCGACGCCCAAGGGTCCACCCCCGCAGGGCGCCAAGATGCGCAGCATGCAACGCGCGGTGCGCCGACGCTGAGGCTGTTCGCGTCAGCGTGTTGCCGGACAGTCGCCAAACTCGCGAGATAAGTGCGCTCAGCGGGTCCGCAGCACCATGGTTCCAGCGGCGCGGTCATGCAGGCCACGGCCGTCGGCGTCGACCAGCAGGGCGGGGACCAGCAGGCACAGCAGGGCGGTGCGGACGACGGCCCGCCAGGGCGCCAGCCGGCCGCCCGGACGCGGATGCGCCAGGCGCAGCCCGACCAGCTGCATGCCCGGGGTCTGACCGAACACCACGAGAGAACCGATCGTGATGACGGCGAAGGCGGCCAGCGCCCAGTTGCCGGGCAGCTCCGGCGCGGTGAACAGCCCCGCGACCAGGGCCGAGCCGACGGCGTCGATGCAGAAGGCACCCACCCGGCTGCTGAACGATGCCAGCGAACCCGGCCCCTCGGCGGGCAGCCCCAGAGAGGCGCCCGGGACGCGGTCCTGAGAGGGTGGTTGCACGTCCCTGACCATGTAC
>JALZCN010000032.1 GCA_030863045.1 Actinomycetota bacterium
CTGAAACGGGTGGCCGCGGCGATGGCCGTCGTTGCCTTGCTATTCGCGTTGGTCGCCGGTTGGTCCGGGCTGCGTTACCTCGATTTGAACGCCCAGGCGGAGGCAATCGAGAACGCGGCGATCGTCCAGGGGCTCGGCCTCAGGATCCCTGATCCGCGTCCGACGATCGAGCGCGCGACCCTGGAAGCCAAGGCCACTGCCTACGCAGGGCTCGCAGCCGCGACGGGGGTGATCGCCCTCGGTACCGTCGTCGGCGCACTGTTCATTCGTCCGCCGCGGGAAACTCAACGCACCCGCTAATGCAACAGGCCCGTCAGATCTGCTGGGCTCCGCCACAGATGGGATCTACGTTTCAGGAAGGCGGCCATTGGAAGGTGATGTTCCCGAGAGGCCACCGCCTTCACCCACAGAGCATCGTAGCGCCAAGGGCCCAGGGTTCGAACGTCGCCACCGGAAACCTACGCGTTAAAAATCAATTCTCCGGTGTCGGGTCCGGCACCCGCGTGTCCGGAGGCTCCGTCTGCGTTCGTGCTCGAAGGGACGCCACAAATGCGCAAGCGGTGTGCACGAGGAGTGAACAGACCGATCAACTAGGAGGGCAACATCAACAGTGCGGAGATCATCGAGCTGGTGGGCACGGTTGTTGATCTGGTGGGCGTGGCCGTGATCGTAGTCGGCATCGTGGTCGCCAGCGCAATCTTCGCCGCGGGACTACGAGGCCGGCCCGGTCGAGAGGCCTACCGTCGTTACCGGCAGGGGGTTGGACGTGCCATTCTGCTCGGGCTCGAGTTCCTGGTGGCCGCCGACATCATCCGGACGGTAGCTGTTTCGCCCACCTTCCAAAGTGTGGGTGTCCTCGCCGCCATCGTGGCAATCCGGACCTTCCTGAGCATGAGTTTGGAGGTCGAGCTCGAGGGGCGCTGGCCCTGGGACGCGCAGCGGCGTGCGAAGTACAGCCAGGAAGCGGTGCAGGGCATTTCCGGCGACCAGGAACGCAGACACTAGGCGCGCTGGGGTGAGTTCAAAGATATCGTGTTGGTGTCTGATCGCCGTCTGAAAGCGCGTTGCGCTGAGCCCGGCCGTTCTTGCCTTAGAGAAACCCCGCCGGTGCTTGGTCCCGCGCCGCCACCACAGCGGTGCCGGGCGGGAGCTGAGATTAGTCAGGTTGTACTGATAACGGGCTGCGTTGAACCCGACTGGGTAGGTAGTTGGGTGAGGGCGAACCGACGGCTGTCAGCCGACATACGACTGCTCACGCACCCGCTGCGGGGTCACCGGCAGACCCACCACAACCTGAACCAGATCATCATCTCCGCCGCTCGCGACGGCCTCCAGCTCGCGCGCCCGTCTCAGTCAGGCACGTTCGGGACGCTACGGGCCGGATCGGTTCGCAGTATGCCAGTAGCAGCCTCGCCTCGTCCGGCTCAGCTAGTTGCGACCAGCGCGCTGGTGGTTGCCGCCAGCACGACGACCGCGGTAACCAGACCAGTTGCCGCGAAGGCGCGCCAGGAGATCTGCACGCCGGCCGCGCGGCAGCGCTCGTACCACAGCAGCGTCGCGAGCGACGCCCACGGCGTCACGATGGGGCCGACATTCGTGCCGACCAGCAGTCCAAGCAGCTGGTTTTGGTTGGCGACGGGGATTACCGCCTCGATCGTGGCGTACGCCGGCAGGTTGTTGATCAGATTGGAGAGGCCCGCGCCGATGCCGGCGGCGCGGAACATTCCGGCCGGCCCGGGGTCGGTGCCGGCCACCGCGGCTGCGACGCCGGCTAGCCCGTGCAGGCTCACGGTGTCGATCACCAGGAAGAGACCGACGACGAAGACCAGCAGGCGCCACGGGAATAGCCGCAGGCTCAGCTCGGCGCGGGCCCGTACCGCGAACGCGACCAGCACGGCCGCCGCACACGCCGTCGACGCGAACTCAATTTCCACGTTGGCGAACACGCAGCCGACGAACACCAGGCAAGCCAGCCCGGCCACGCGGAACAGCACGCGGTCCCGCGGGCTGTGCCGAGCCGGAGGCGTGTAACGC
>JALZCN010000039.1 GCA_030863045.1 Actinomycetota bacterium
AACAGAAAACAACACCCCTTCACCAGGGCGCCGCTCTGATCACTAGCACAACAAACAACACAAACAAACATGGCACTAACATATCGACACACTGTTGAGTTCTCAAAGAACAAGCACACACCATCACCAACCACCGAAACGGTAGTTGGGTCCGGGATGACTCACTCTAACGTATCCGGTCCCGTACTCGCCGACCCCGGGGGGTCCGGTACGAACCCGGCGACTCATCGAGCTTACCAGCCGTCCGAGTCGGGCTCCCCGCTGCCCGGCCTACCGTCTCAGCACATGCAACGCGCTGGGCACTTCGTCCATTCCGCTGCGGGGCGAAGGAGAAGGTACGTCTAGGGCACGGGTGAAGTCAAATCGGCGTGTCCACGCAGCACCCGGTCGTGGCGAAGAGATCACCACGAGCCAGGTCACTGCACCCGCACTCCAGCGGTGTGGCGCCGCCCACGGCGAATTACCAGCCAGCCGCCGGGCAGCAGATCAGACTGTGCAGGCGTCCAACCCTCGTCGTCGACCTTGGCGTTGTTCACTGACGCGCCGCCTTCGCGGACCGTGCGGCGTGCAGCGCCCTTGCTGTTGGCCAGGCCACTGATCACGAGCAGATCGAGGATCGTGGGCCGGTCGGCCAGAAGTACGTGACCGGTGGGCGCCTCGGCCATGGCGGCGTCCAATGTGCGCTCGTCCAACTCGCGCAGCTCCCCCCGACCGAAGAGGGCTTCGCTGGCCACGGCCGCACGGCGGGCGTCGTCCGGCCCGTGCACCAGGGAGGTGACCTCCGCGGCAAGCACCCGCTGCGCTTGCCGAGCGTGTGGCCGCTCGACGGTCTGCCGTTCCAGGTTGACGACGTCGTCTTGGCAGAGGTCGGTGAACACCTTGAGATAGCCGATCACATCCCGATCGTCGGCGTTGATCCAGAACTGGTAGAAGGCATACGGGCTGGTCAGCTCAGGATCCAACCAGATCGTGCCGGTCTCGGTTTTGCCGAACTTGGTGCCATCGGCCTTGGTGATCAGCGGTGTGGCCAGCGCATGCACGCCGCGGTGCTCGACCCGATGAACCAGATCTACGCCTGCCGTGATATTGCCCCACTGATCGCTGCCGCCAGTCTGCAACGTGCAGCCATACCGCCGGTAGAGCTCGAGATAGTCCATGGCCTGCAAGAGTTGATAGCTGAACTCGGTGAAACTGATTCCCGCGTCGGAGTTCAAGCGCGCGCTCACCGCCTCCTTGGCGAGCATTCGGTTCACTCGAAAGTGCTTACCAATGTCGCGCAGGAAATCTATCGCCGACAGCGGATGGGTCCAATCCAGGTTGTTCACCATCGCCGCGGCGTAAGGTCCGTCAGGGTCTCCTGCGAAGTCGAGGAAGGGCTCGATCTGAGCTCGGATCCGGTTCACCCAGCTTGCGACGATGTCCTTGGTGTTGAGCACCCGCTCGACAGTCGGCTTGGGGTCTCCGATCAGTCCGGTGGCGCCGCCAACGAGGGCCAGCGGTCGGTGACCGCTGCGCTGGAAACGGCGCAAGGTGAGAATTTGTACCAGGTTGCCGAGATGCAAGCTCGGTGCAGTGGGGTCGAAACCGCAGTACAGGGTGAGCGGGCCGGCGTCGCAATCGCGGCGCAGTGCATCGAGGTCGGTGCTTTGAGCAATCAGACCGCGCCAAGTCAACTCGTCGAGGATGTGCACTCCCACCCCGGCATCATCCCGCATGCCGGCGATAGGCCGAGACGGCCGGGCTGCCGCGCACCCAGAATCGCCAAGGCCGGTCGTGCGCGGCGGCGACGCCGACCCGTGGGCCGGTGCACACCTGTTCGGCAGGCACCGGATCGCCGGGCAGTAGCCGCACCGACGACGCGGGATCGGTGAGGTCCAGGCCGTTGTGCTCACGGCGCAGCCCGAGCAGCGTCGCCAGCCTGGCAGGGCCGCGAGCGAGCTCGGCGTCCAACCGCGCGGTGGGCCGGTGCAGCCGGGCAACTTCCAGGTCTGATACGACCTCAGCGGCGCGCAGCAGCACCGCGCCGGGTTGCCCGTCAGGCAGGCAGGAGATGTTCGCGCAGAAGTGCATCCCGTAGACGAAGTACACGTACAGATGCCCTGGCGGACCGAACATCACGGCGTTGCGAGCGGTACGACCCCGGTAGGAGTGGGCCGCCGGATCATCTGAGCCACGATAAGCCTCCAGCTCGACAAGGCGGACCACCACCGAGCCACCCGGCCTGTCCGCCACCAGCAGGCAGCCCAACAGCAGCCGAGCAGCTGGCAGGACGTCCACCTCAAGGTGCTCGCGGGTGAAGGTCCTCACCGTCACGAGGCGATCCAGGCCCGGTGCTCGGCGACTGCTGCCCGGACACGCTGTAGTTGTTCTGCGACGCGTTCGGGTGCCGTGCCGCCGTAGGCGTCGCGGGAACCGATCGAACCGGCGACGCTGAGCACCCGGTGCACGTCGGTGGTGAGCTCAGGATGGATGGCGGTGAGCTCCAACTCGGAGAGTTCCGCAAGGCCTATCCCGCGGTACTCCGCCAGCCGTACGCAGGCCCCGGCCGCCTGGTGCGCGGCGCGGAACGGGACGCCTTGGCGTACCAGCCACTCGGCAAGATCGGTCGCCAAGGTGAACCCGGCAGGGGCCAGGTCGGCGAGCCGCTCGATGTGGAAGGTCAGGGTACCGACCATCCCGGCCATCGCGGGCAGCAGCAGCTCGAGCTGGTCTACGGAGTCGAACAGCGGCTCCTTGTCCTCCTGGAGGTCGCGGTTGTACGCCAGCGGCTGGGCCTTGAGTGTGGCCAGGAGGCCGGTGAGGTTGCCGATCAGCCGGCCGGCCTTACCCCGGGCCAACTCCGCCACATCGGGATTCTTCTTCTGCGGCATGATCGAGCTGCCCGTCGAGTAGGCGTCGTCCAGGGCGACATAACCGAACTCAGCGGTGGACCAGAGGATGATCTCCTCGGCGATTCGCGACAGGTCAACGGCCAGCATCGCGAGCACGAACGCCGCCTCGGCGGCGAAGTCCCGCGACGCCGTGCCATCGATCGAGTTCTCCACCGCGGCGTCGAAACCGAGTTCGGCGGCCACCGCGACCGGATCCAGACCGAGCGACGAGCCAGCCAGCGCACCCGAGCCGTAGGGCGACACGGCGGCCCGAGCATCCCAGTCCCGCAGCCGCTCGACATCGCGGAGCAGGGCCTGGGCGTGCGCGCCGAGGTGGTGGGCGAGCAACACGGGTTGGGCGTGCTGCAAGTGGGTCCGGCCTGGCATGGGCGCGTCCGGATGCGCCTGCGCCTGGGTGAGTAGCGCGTCGATCACGTCCAGCGTGCCCGCGGCCACCCGGCGGGCAGCATCCCGGAGCCACATTCGTAGCAGTGTGGCGACCTGGTCGTTGCGGGAGCGGCCAGCGCGCAGCCGGCCGCCCAGCTCCGGACCGGCTCGCTCGATCAACCCGCGCTCCAGCGCGGTGTGCACGTCCTCGTCCTCGGGCATGGGGATGAATGCGCCGGAGGCGACGTCGGCATCGAGCCGGTCCAGTGCATCGAGCAGCCCCGCCAGCTGATCATCATTGAGTAAACCTGCGCCGTGCAGGACCCGGGCGTGCGCCCGCGAGCCACGGATGTCGTACCGGGCGAGCCGCCAATCGAAGTGCGTCGACAGGCTCAGCGCAGCCATCGCGTCGGCCGGTTTCTCGCTGAACCGGCCACCCCACAGTGCCGTCACGGCGCAAGGTCCCGGTGGGTGGCGAGCGCGTCTCGCTGCGCGGCGAGTTTTGACGGCAGTCCCCACAGCCGAACGAACCCCTTGGCCAGAGACTGGTCGAAGGTGTCACCGTCGTCGTAGGTGGCCAGATGGAAGTCGTAGAGCGACTGCTGGCTGCGCCGTCCGGTCACCGTGGCCCGACCGCCGCCCAGTTCGACCCGAATCTCGCCGGTGACATGACGCTGGGAGTCGGCGACAAATGTGTCCAGCGCCCGCTTGAGTGGAGAGAACCACAGCCCGTCGTAGACGAGTTCGCTCCAGCGCTGCTCGACGCCGCGCTTGTACCGGGCGAGATCGCGCTCGACGGTGACGGCCTCCAACTCCTGGTGCGCGGTGATCAAGGTGATTGCCCCGGGCGCCTCGTACACCTCACGGCTCTTGATACCGACCAGCCGGTCCTCGACCATGTCCAGCCGGCCGACGCCGTGCGCCCCGGCCCGTGTGTTGAGCTGTTGGATGGCCTCAAGCACCGTCACCGGGACACCATCGATGGCGACTGGCACACCAGCCTCGAACTTGATCACCAGCTCGTCCGGAGCCTTCCACTCGCCCGGATCGCTGGTGTAGGAGTACACGTCCTTGGTCGGGGCATTCCACAGGTCCTCGAGAAAACCGGTCTCTACCGCTCGGCCCCACAGGTTCTGATCGATGGAGAACGGCGAGCGCTTCGTAACGTCGATCGGTAGATCGCGCTCTTCGGCGTAGGCGATGGCCTTCTCGCGGGTCCACGCGTAGTCACGGACTGGGGCAATCACTCGCAGGTCCGGAGCAAGTGCACAGATGCCGACTTCGAAGCGCACCTGGTCGTTGCCCTTACCGGTGCAGCCGTGCGCGACGGTGGTGGCGCCATGGTATTTCGCGGCAGCCACCAGATGCTTGGCGATCAGCGGCCGGGACAGCGCTGAGATCAGCGGGTAGCGGTCCATGTAG
>JALZCN010000070.1 GCA_030863045.1 Actinomycetota bacterium
GTTGAGGCGTTGATACTTGTGATGGGTCAAGTGAGTTAGCTCAATGGCAAGTTCCTGCTCGGTATTTGGATCATGGAGTGGTTCACGCGGCGGTGTCATGGTCGTCTCTCGCGCTTGCGGGTCCGGCTTGCCCAAGCAGGAAGGGGCGCTGGATGGCCTCGGCGCTGCACCGTCCGTGCCCCGGTATGTGGCCCAGCTCGCTGCCGTAGCTCGGGCTTCTCGGCGGCACTGAGTAGGACGCACTCGAGGTTAGTATCTCGCGTTAAGGATACTAACTAGAATGATCCGTGTGCTTGTGACTCCCAAATAGACGTATGAGGTCGTTGTGAAGCAAGATCGTTCGGCGCAAATTTTGCCTACCGGCTAACCGCTTCGGGAGGAGCATTCAGCTGCGCCTGCCTAGCCTCGGCCATATGACCGACCAGGTCACTACGATAAACAAACGGCTCAGCTGACATCTTGTGACTTTGTTGACTCAGCCTGGTAGTAGGAGGTGCGTACATGTGCCCGACACCTAAATCACCTGGATCCTGGCCGTCAACTTGCTTCACCCTCCAGGTGCTACGGGGCGGCCGTCCTGGCGTTCCGGGCCGGTGGACACTACGGCCTGTGGCCATCTGAGTCTACGGTAGTCACGATCGAGTCTATTGTGGACACTACCGGGTGGGGGTTGTGTTTAATGGGCATGAGCATGCGCAGCGCTTCGGTCGCCGCCGTAGGGTGGCCGTGTGCGGGGTAAGGGGAGGTTCTTCCGCGAGCGGGCCCTTATGCTCGGGCTCGTCCTGTGGAGTCTTCTTGCTTTCGGGGCGGTAGCCGAGTGCGTGGTTGGTGCCGGTGGTGGATCGCACGGTACGGCAGGCCACGCACACGGTACGGCAGGCCACGCGCACAGCGAGCCTGCTCACCGCGAGTTTGCGGCGATTGGACCGGCGGACTACCAGTGCCATCACAACGTCGGTCATCAGCACAAGAACGCGGCCGACACAATATTCGCTTGGCCGCGCCGGGTGACCGATCAGGCGTACGCCGCAGTTGTCCCCGACGCGGCCGGCTGGTCAGCGGCTAGTGCCCTGGTCCTGCTGGGGTTTCGACGGCGAGGCCCACCGTCCGCGGTTCCTCGATCGGCTCCATCGGGACGTCACATTCTGATCTCGCAGTGTGTCGCGCGGACGTAATACGCGCCACCGCAACGACCTGATCACCTGTTGCAAGGGCTGGTGTGGGTCGTTGCTGCGCGTCACCGTCCTCGCCACCCATTCCAGGAGAGATCAGGTCAATGGAGGTATTACTTCAGCGCGCGCTTGATGCGCGCCATCCCAGCCCGTCCCCGGCCCAGGTGCTGACTCCCGGTTACGCGCCGCGCTGTGGGACGGTTGCTAGTGCGGTCGGTAGCACCCCGGTGTTGTGGATCGATCGGCCGTTGAACCCTTCCGGGCGCGGTTTCTGGGCGAAGCTTGAGGGGCATAACCCGGGCGGGCTGAAAGACCGGGCGGCACTACATATGGTCAAGCGCGCCCGCGAGCGCGGTGATCTGCGACCAGGTGGAATGATCGTCGAGTCAACGAGTGGAACGCTGGGCCTTGGGCTGGCGTTGGCTGGCATTGCCTACGCACACCCGGTGATCCTGGTCACCGACCCGGGCATGGAACCGATCATGCACCGGCTGTTGACCGCTCACGGGGCACGGATTGATGTCGTCGACAGCCCACACCCCGCTGGAGGTTGGCAGGAATCCCGGCGGCAGCGGGTGGGTGAGTTGTTAGCCGAGCATCCGGGATCTTTCTGCCCGGACCAATATCACAATCCAGATAACGTGGCTGGATACGCGCCGCTGGCGCTGGAACTGGTGGCTCAGCTGGGCCGGGTCGACGTGCTGGTGTGCTCGGTGGGCACCGGTGGCCATTCGGCCGGCGTAAGCAGGGTGCTGCGCGAGTTCTTTCCACACTTACGCCTGGTCGGCGTCGATACTGTCGGTTCTACGATTTTCGGGCAGCCAGCCCGGAAGCGGTTGATGCGCGGACTGGGATCCAGTATCTACCCGCGAAACGTCGACTACGCCGCCTTCGATGAGGTGCACTGGGTCGCCCCCGGCGAGGCTGTACGAGCCGCGCGATTGCTCGCTAGTGCGCAGTACGCCAGTGGCGGCTGGAGTGTGGGTGCTACCGCGCTGGTCGCCAGCTGGGTGGCCCGCACCGAAGAGCCAGACGTGCGGATCGCCGCGGTCTTTCCCGATGGTCCGCAACGCTACTTCGACACCGTGTTTAACGACGACTACTGCCACCGGTATGGGTTGCTGACCGCCCACCTTCCCACCGAACCCGATGAGATTGCCCACCCCACCGAGTGTGAGGTCACCCGCTGGACCCGGTGTCGCCGCGTGCTTGACCCGATCGCCGGACAGGAGGACCGCTGATGCGCACGATCGCGCAGTTTCGCTCCTTTGACCGGCCGGTGCAGCTATTGGTGATCAACCAGTTCGGCATCAACGTCGGTTTCTACATGCTCATCCCCTACCTCGCCGGCTATTTGGCGGGTGATCTCGGGCTGGCCGTCTGGGTCGTTGGCCTTGTGCTGGGAGTGCGGAATTTTTCCCAGCAGGGCATGTTCCTCATCGGCGGCACACTGGCCGATCGGCTGGGCTACAAACCTCTTATCGTGGCAGGCTGCGTACTGCGCACCGCAGCTTTTGGACTACTGGGCCTGGTGGAGTCGGTACCCGCGCTTATCGCGGCCTCGGCCGCCACCGGCTTTGCCGGCGCACTGTTCAACCCCGCCGTCCGCGCCTACCTCGCCCACGACGCCGGCCAGCGGCGCGTCGAGGCCTTCGCGTTGTTCAACATCTTC
>JALZCN010000078.1 GCA_030863045.1 Actinomycetota bacterium
ATGTTGGATGCCATCGGCTCCTCGAGGGAGTGCATCAATTTCTCCACCTACATCTACTGGACCGGAGACATCGCCTGTCAGTTCGCCGACGCTCTGGCCACCAGGGCATCCGAGGGCATCGAGGTGAACGTGCTGCTCGACGCGCAAGGCTGCACCAAGATGGACCGCGGGCTCCTCGAGCACATGCGGAAAGCTGGAGCGACCGTCATATGGTTTCGCCCACCCCACTGGTACAACCCGCAAAAGCTCAACAAGCGCATGCACCGCCGGCTTCTCATCGTCGACGGCAAGGTCGGCTTCGTGGGGG
Organism: Actinomycetota bacterium; assembly: GCA_030863045.1. Taxonomy (GTDB): domain Bacteria; phylum Actinomycetota; class Actinomycetes; order Mycobacteriales; family Pseudonocardiaceae. The sequence continues at coordinate 308 of JALZCN010000078.1, forward strand.
GTGTCGGGATCGCCGAGCAGTGGACCGGAAACGCCGACGATCCCCAGCACGAACGGGAAACCCACCTTCGCATCGAAGGGCCAGCCGTCCGAGACCTGCTGGGCGGCTTCCTCGAGAACTGGATGGAGGCGACGTCCTCGCTGCTCTCCGGCTCGCACTTCCCCGACATCGACCCCTTCGAAGACGGGATACCGGTCCAGGTGACCCGGACCGTCTCGAGCGGCGGAACCAGGGGGCTGGAGGAGATGCTTTGGGCCGCTATGGTCGGGACCACCAAGCGCCTCTGGCTGACGACGGCCTTCTTCGCCCCGCGGCGCGCTTTTGTCGACGCGCTGTGTGACGCCGCGAGCCGGGGAGTGGACGTCCGCATCCTCACCGGTGGCCCCCACCAGGACAAGCAGGTCGCACGCGAGGCCGGCCACCGGTCCTACCAGAGGTTGCTGGACTCCGGAGTGCGGATCTTCGAGTACCAGCAAGCCAAGATGCACGCCAAGGTGATCCTGATCGACGGCATCTGGGCAAACGTCGGCTCCAGCAACTTTGACAACCGCTCATTTGCACTCAACGATGAGATCAACGTATCCGTGCAGGACACAAGCGTCGTGGCCGAGCTGGAGCGGCAGTTTGGCGATGACCTGGAAGTTTCACAGGAGCTGGATTCTCAAAGCTGGAGCCACCGGCCGCTGGCAAAGCGAGCCCGGGAATGCGCGACCGAGCTGATCCGACAGTCGCTGTAACGCCGTATCTGCCCGCGAGCCGCTCCGATTCCTTCGGCAGGCTAAGCCATAACACACCAGCGGCACCGAACAGGCCGGCACCGACGCCCAGGCGTTTGCCCTTTTGCTGGAGTTCAGCGGCGGCTAGGCGCATCTCATTACGCACCAGCCGGGTGATTTGTTCGGTCGCGTTACTGACCAACTGCCCGATCGAACGGTCCTCGTGTTGCGCTGGTGGTCCACCAGCATCCTCGGGCGTGATCATTCCTTCCCTTCGCTTCCGCCCCAGATACTTCGCAGCCGTTCTGATCAACCGTGCGTGGTAGGCGGGATATTTTGCTCTTTCATGGCACGGGTGTCGCGGGGCAGCAGGAACGGTTCCTGTTCTGCTGGCTGGCCGGCTTCGATGCGTTGACCCCTGGACAATTCAGCATCAAGTTCTGCACCCAGCAGGATGGCAATGTTGGAAATCCACAACCACACCAAAAAGCCGATCACTCCACCCAGCGAACCGTAAGTTTTGTTGTAGGAACCGAAATTGGCCACGTAGAACGCAAACCCGGCCGAGGCCAGCACCCAGACCACGACAGCCAGCACACCACCTGGACTCAGCCAACGAAACCCCGGATGTTTCACGTTAGGGGACGCCCAGTACAGCAAGGCGAACACCAGGGCGACCAGCGCGGCGATCACGGGCCACTTGGCGATGTCCCACACCAGCACTCCGGTAGCGCCAATCCCCAGCATTTGCCCCACTCGATCAGCCACCGCCCCGGTCGCGACTACCCCGACCGCCGACACTGCCAGCAGCACCACCACCGCCAGCGTCAAGCCCACCCGGAGCGGCACCGTCTTCCACACCGGACGTCCTTCGGGCATGTCATAGATGGCGTTGGAGGCTCGCATGAACGCACCGATATAGCCCGAGGCCGCCCACAGCGCACCCCCAAGACCGATGATCGCCAACGGCCCAGCAAGCCCCTGAGACTGCTGCAATTCGATGATCGCGTTGACTAGAACGTCCCGGCCTTCCCCGGGGACCATGGTGTTGATGTTGTCGATCAGCGTCTGTGTCGCCGCGGGTCCCAGCAAACCCAATACCGCGGTGAGCACGATCACTGCGGGAAAGATCGACAGCACACTGTAGTAGGTCAGCGCCGCGGCCCAATCGGTG
>JALZCN010000092.1 GCA_030863045.1 Actinomycetota bacterium
GGTATCGACGATTTCCCCAATATCGGGTTCGGAACCCAACGGCCGGATCGCGTCACCGGTCGGTAACACCGCAACCACCGGACGGCGACGCACCAGCAGCTCGGTGACGCCCGCTGCTGCGGCGGCGGCGACATCCACCGCGCGCAGTCGGTGCCCCGGAAGCAGCAGCAGTTCTCCGGCCGTGACGTCTTCGCCGATGCAACGGACATGCTGGTAGGGCAGCGCGGGTGAAACCAGCTCAGCAGCTTGGGAATCCGGGCCGGCCCGGTGGACGTGCTCCCGCATCACCACCGCATCGCGACCCTCGGGCAAGGGGTCACCGGTATCGATGACGTCGAAATCGGTCAGGGTGACCGGGGTGGCCGCGCTGGCGCCCACGGTGTTCACGAAGCGCACCGCCACACCGTCCATCGCGGAGCAGTCGTACGCCGGAGACGACCGGCGCGCCCACACCGGCTCAGCCGTGACCCGACCGATCGCCTCCGCGAGTCCCAGCCGCTGGGTGCCCACCCGGTCGGGGCACCCGGCAGCAGCGCAGGCTTCCCGCCACGCGTCCAGCGCCCGGCCTGCCAGCACACCACTGTCGAACGGGCTACTTGGCACAGCTGGACGCTACTCGGCGACCCAGCGCGTCAGGACGATGCTCTGGTGCCGGCGAATCTGGAATTTTGATTGGGCCCGGGCGATTGGTCGGTGGGGTGATGCAGCTGGTAAAGGTGCGCGTACTGGTTGTTGTTGGTGAGGAGTTGCGCGTGGGTGCCGGTCTCGGTGATGCGGCCGTGCTCGATGTAGATGATCTGATCGGCGTCGGTGACGGTGAGCAGGTTGTGGGAAATGATGATGGTGGTGCGTCCGCTGATCAGACGACGCAGCGGGGTGAGGATGCGTTGGCTGGCGTCGGCATCCAAGCTGGTGGTGGGTTCATCCAGCAGCAGGATGGGAGCGTCGCGGATCATGGCGCGTGCGATCGCGATGCGTTGGCGTTGCCCACCGGACAGCAGCCGGCCGCGTTGGCCCACCCGGGTGTCGTACCCGTCGGGCAGCGCAGTGATGAACTCGTGAGCGTCGGCGGCTTTCGCGGCAGCGATGAGTTGGTCATCGGTGGCGTCGGGGCGGCCAGCACGGATGTTGTCACCGATGGTGCCATCCAGCAGCAGCGTTTCCTGCAAGACGATCGCGATGTTGGCGCGGATTTCGTCGGGGTCGAGGTCGCGCAGATCGTGGCCGTCCAAGGTGATCCGCCCAGCGGTGGGGTCATAGAACCGCAGCAGCAGTTTGAGCAGGGTGGTCTTGCCGGCGCCGCTGGCCCCGACGATCGCAGTGGTCTGCCCGGGCAGCGCGGTGAAGCTGATCTGCTTGAGGACATCGATTTCGGTGTCGGGATACGAGAAGCTGACCTGCTCCAGGCGCAGCTGCCCGCGGGCCCGACCCAACGGGACAGGGGACGCCGGGGCGGCCACAGTGGGCTGCTGGTCGAGGAGCTCAATGATGCGTTCAGCGGCAGCGGCAGCGGCGAACAGTTGGGTGGATAGCGCACCCAGGCCTTGCACCGGCTGGTAGAGCTGGGCCAGAAAGACGAGGAAGGCCAGCAGCCCACCCAGGGTGATGCGCCCGGCGTTCAATTCCCAGATGCCCACCCCCAGGATGGTCAGTACCCCCATGACCTGCACCAGATCGATCAGCGGGGAGAACATCGCGCCCAGCCGGGTCGCGGCCAGCTCGGCACGCACACTGCCCATGCTCTGGCCGGCGAAGCGGTCGACTTCGGCGCCTTCGCGGCCGTAAGCCTGGATCAGGGTGGCGTTGCCCAGGCTTTCCTCGGCGACCACGGTGATCGACCCGGCGCGGGCCCGTACCTCCCGAGAGACGATCTTGATGCGGCGGGCGAAGGCGCGGGCGGCGGTCCAGAACACCGGCACCGCGACCAGCGCCGCCAGCGCCAGGCGCCAGTCCAGGTAGAACAGCACGCCGGTGAATACCACGATCTTGAACAAATTTGCGATGATCCCGATGACACCGGACAGCACCACTGACTCGATCGCGTCCACATCACCGGTCAACCGGGACAGCGTGTCACCCAGGCGGCGGCGGTCGAAGAAGCTCACCGACAAGGTGTGCAAATGGGCAAACACCCGGGTGCGCATCCGGTGCAGGAAGTTCTCCCCGATCCAGGCGCCCAGATACGACCCGACGAAACCCAGCGCACCCACCAGCAGCGTGATACCCACAAATATTGCGGCCACCCTTGGGAACGCGCTGAAATCCCGCGGGGTCAACACGTCATCAACCAGGACCTTGAACATCAAGATTGCGGCGGCATCCACCACTGGCGTCACGAGGACCAGCAGCAGGCTCAGCCACAACCACCGCCAATACGGCCGGGCATCAGGCCAAAAACGGCGATATATCTCTCGCAAGCCCGCTGTCGGGGCAACCTCCACCAAGTCCCCGACATCATCAACCGGTGTCGGACGGAACAGCGACTTGATTACCTCACGCACAGGTACTCCACCCTCTTAGTTTAGCTGGGCCTGACCCTCAACCTCTGAGCGGCGTCAAGCCCGGGGCAGGCTCCGGGCGGTGGCCCTCGTCCCAACTGATAGGGAATCGAGATCACCGCCGGGAGCCTGCAGGTTACGAGGTGTCGCCAGAGTTCCTACAGGACACCCAGGATGGAGCAACGGCCGTCAGCGATCGCAACAACCGGTGCCACTTTCAAAGCTGTTGTAACCATTGTAGTAGTAGAAGTCGCCGTTGTGGTCCTGGTAGAAGAAGCCACGATGCTTATCGAAGCCATCATAGTTCGATCGCCTGAAGCGCTTGAACCTGCTGGTGTCATAGCTGTCGTAGCCACCACTCATGGCGAAAATTGCCGAGATAGACATGTCGCTCCCTTTACAGTCGGTGGAAGAGCCATACCGGCCACAAGGCTCGGATCAGTGTCGGCGATTGTGCGCAGCCCCCTGAAAGTGCGCAGTCCACATGCTGTCAGGTGGGTTATCTGTTCGTGCGCGCGCCCCGGCGAACGCCCCACGACATGATGCCGCAATGATTGACGCAATCCAGCGTCTTAGCGAACTCTCCCCCGACGTCGACACCGGCAACTTAGTCAATCCGCCGCACCCACAACCCCCTAGGTGCTCCGAGCTGACCCCCCCTTACTCCGCGTGATCAAACGCATCTTGACGGTAAGCTATGTCAGTCCGGTTTGCAATAACAACTTTCCGCACATGAAGAGTCACTGTCCGTGACCTCAGGCTGGACACATGCGGGGCGCGCGTGCTCGCGCGGCTCCCCTACCAGGCTCACCTGCTGGCGTCTGCGAACCGGAAGGAAATGAAGTCGCCGTTAGCCAGCGGGACATCCTCCTCACGGCCGATCTTGTCACCGTTGAGCGCGGCGGTGATGTGGCCACCCAGAGTGATGCCCACCGCGCTAGCCGCTGCGGACAGCGTGGCGGCGCGGATGGTGAGCGGCCCACAGTGGCCGTTGCAGGCCAGCGTGCCGTCGCACTGCACGGTGATCTCCGGAGCGGGTTGGCGCCGGGCCGTGCGGTAATCGTCCGGGGAATTGACATTGATCACCGATCGCAGCGCTGGGTCGGTCGCAGCCAGCACCGGGTCAGCGAGCAACGCCGCGTCGTCCAGTCTGAGTGTGCGGCAGCTGCGATGGTGGAGCAGGAGAGCCAGGCGTAGGTCGTCTCCTGCCACTAGTTCGGCGACCAGCGGCGCGAGGGTGATCCGGTAAGCGGCGGCAAGCGGCTGCGGGTAGCCGCGGGCGATGGGAAGCACAACGTCGACGTCGCTGGTCAGCGCCCCCAGCACCGTGCGGACGAATGCGGGATGCAGGAAGGGTAGGTCGGTGGAGCAGACAAACGCGGCTTGCGCGCGACCGGCCAGCGTGGCCAAGCCAGCGGCGATGCCCTGCAACGGCCCAAGGCCCTCTTCTGGGTCCTCCACGACGCCCACTTGCGGCGGGAGCTCGGGTAGTGGTTGGTGCGCGGCGCGGACCACCAGCAGCGGCCCGTCGACCGCGCGGGCGAGCACTCCCAGGGTGCGGCGTAGCAGGGTGGAACCGTGCCATTCCAGCAAAGCCTTGGGGGTTCCCATCCGCGACGACCGCCCACCCACCAACACCACGCCGGCCGCCACGGCCTCGATCGTAACTCCGCGCTGGGGACCCTAGCCGAGTTCTGGACCCAGGCCGCCGTGGATCACCCTCGGGGCCCAGGTTGACGAGGACCGGCCAGAACGGGGTTGGCGGGCGCTGAGGAACGGCTGGAGGTGCTTGTCCCGCCAGAGCTGCTCGCAGGCGGCGTAACCGCCGGACGTGTTGCTGAACGGCGGTCCGGTCCAGCCACATACACAGCGGGGCACGTACGCCACGTATCGGCTGTCCAAGTGCGCTTTCACGTCGCTCCAGACGTCGGTGAGCCTTCCGTCCGCCTTGAGGCCGGCGACAACACAGTGATGTTCGTCGGTGATTTCGCCGACATCGCCGGCGCGGTGGAGGAGCACTGTACAAGAATCCTGCGCTCGGCTGAACGGAAGATGAACGCCGCGCGCTCGAATGGGTAGATTGATGACGAGCGTGTAGCCGGCAAGAGCCGAGCCGCTTTGCGGTCGTCGGCTACTCACTGGCTGATCCGCTGGCCGTCGCGCTCGCCATGGCCAAACCAAGTCGGTTGCCGCGGGGGTCCACGCGCTGTAACGGGCTCCCGCAGCCAACGGAGAACGATCCCCCTAGTCGTCTGGGTCAGTGGCAGTGACGTCACGATCGACGTTCACTGCGCGTTCCCCTTCACCGGTCACCGGCTGAGCTTCGCTCGCCGCTATCATCTCGTGAAGCGGAGCGATCAACACTTCCCTTCTTCAAGGCAGATCCGGAGCCATTGGCCCTGGTGGTCATTGTTGATTGGTCGCCGTCGTCCAGCGGCCGATCGGATCGGTTGTCGTTTCCCGGCAGCCCACCGTCGTTCGCCTGCATCGGCCGAGCTGGCTGCTTCGCTTTGTCTTTACCAGACTGTTTGTCCTTGTCCTGCTGCGCAGAGTTCCCGGTTTGGCCGGAATGCTGGTGCATACCCGGCTGACCGGCCTGGCCGTCCTTGCCCGCTTGACCGGCACGGTCCTTGGGGACCTCGCCGGCTTGCTCGGCCTGGCTTGCCTCATCCGGTTGCTTGTCTTTAGCCGGCTTGTCAGCAGCTTTGTCCTTGACCGGTTTATCGATCTTCTTACCCGTACCCGGCTGTTTGACTTGCGTGTCCTCGTTCGGTTGATCACCGTTGGGGGACCGACCCGGCTGACCGGATTGATCGCCGTTACGCGGCGGTACCGGCTGATGCGGCTTACTGTCTGGCAGGCTCGGCTGAACCGGGCGCACATGGAAGTCCGGCTGATCGGGCTGTTGGGCAGCGTCTGGGTGCCTGTGCTGGACCTGGTGCGCACGGTCGTTCTGCTGCACGGATCGAGTGCCCCCGGCGGCTTGCGCCGTGTTGTTGGACCGTCCAGCATTGTGATTCAGTGCTTGCTGACCGGAGCGCTCGCCGTTATCCGACGCCACCGGCTGGTCCTTCTCCGGCGGACCGGAGTGCTGAGCAGGCGCAGCCCCAGCAGCGGGCACTTCCGCCGGGTTGGGCGGGACGAAAACTGGAGGAACAACAGTACGCGCGCCGGTTCGGCCGCCTGCTTCAACGTAAATCTGATTCCCTGGCGCTTGTTGACGGATCACCAGGAAAGCCAACAACGCCACAACCAGCATGGCAGCAACAACAGCTGCCACCAAATCCCGGTTGGCACGCAACCAACGAACGTTTATTACATTATTCATTATACGGCTCTCCTGCTTGACACAGCGCCCCAAAGAGCCAGGCCAGAGCAATGATAGTGAAGGATGGAATCAAGGAAGTGGCTCCGCGCAGCCAGCGAAAATAAATAGTTAGCAGCTAAGAATGAAGCGCGGCCTGCGGCTTATCCCTGCAATGAAGTGATTGGCACACGGCGACCCCCTCGATGGGTACGGTCCCCGACCGGACGCCAGCGTAGATCGTGAACGCAGTTGGAGTCAAGGGGTGACACGTCGACAACAGAGGGTGTCCATGCTGGACCGCTGGAAGCGAGCTGAGTTGCCCCGCGCCGCCTCTCACCTGGTGTGGAGGTACTGAAGGCTTACTCGCACATCCCACGCGGCTACCCGCCCTGCAGAAGTCGGGGACGTTGTGCATCGCCAGCGGTTGGACGAACCTGACGAGGAGCGGAACAAGCAAGCTTCACGGCCGCGCCCTGATCAGAAGTGCGAACAGATCCAGGTCGCTGTCACCGTCAGTAACGGTTCAGCCGCGGCTGAACGAGGATGGCTGCCCTACAGAGGTGTCCCAGCGGGCGTCAACCCACTGGGGCTCCTTAAGTAGGTTTGCTCCTAAGCGTTCACCCGACGGTTCCGTTGCCGTCTTCCGATCTTGGTCTCTTTGTGGTGTGCCCCGGCAAGCATGGGCCCGGTGATCACGCGAACGCTGACGATGAGGTCCTTCCTGTCCCACGCGTCCGACACCATTGGTCGCCACCGCACGGCTCCGCTCGTGATCGGGCATCGGGGCGCAGCGGGGTATCGGCCCGAGCACACGCTGGCCTCCTACGAGTTGGCGGCACGCCTGAACGCGGAGTTCATCGAGCCCGACCTAGTCTCCACGAAAGACGGCGTGCTGGTCGCCCGGCACGAGCCGGAGATCAGTCGAACCACCGACGTGGCGCAACATCTAGACTTCACCGATCGCAAGACCACCAAGGTGATCGACGGTAAGCAGGTGAACGGGTGGTTCGTCGAGGATTTCACGGTGGCCGAGCTGAAGACACTGCGCGCGGTGGAACGCATGCCCCAAGTCCGCCAACACAACACGCTCTACAACCATCGCTGCCAGATACCGACCTTCGGCGAAATCATCGCCCTACGCGAGAAGCTGTCCACGCAGTTGGGCCGCGAGATCGGTATTTACCCTGAGACCAAGCACCCCAGTTACTTCCGCTCCATTAGCCTGCCGCTGGAGCCTAAGCTGGTCGACGCGCTGAGCCAAGCTGGGCTCAACGAGCCAGCAGCACCGGTGTTCGTGCAGTCCTTTGAGGTTAGTACCCTGCAGGCGCTACACGCTCAGCTGCGGATACCGATGATCCAACTGATCGACTCGACCGGCGCCCCGGCGGACTTTGTCGCCGCTGGCGACAAGCGCACCTACAGCGACCTCGTCACCCCGGCCGGGCTGGCCGGGATCGCTCGCTACGCCGCCGGAATCGGGCCGGCCAAGGATCGGATCGTTCCCCGCGACGCGGAGGGGTTTTCCCAGCACCCAACCCCGTTAATCCGCGACGCCCACGCCGTTGGGCTCCTGGTCCATCCGTTCACGTTTCGCAACGAGAACCGTTTCCTGCCCGCTGAAGGCCGCAGTTCGACCGACCCGAACGCGTATGGAAATGCCTTCGCCGAGTACCAGCAGTTCTATACCCTCGGCGTGGATGGACTCTTCTCCGACGTCGTCGACACTGCCATCGCCGCACGTGCCGAGTTCCTTAGCAAGCAACGCAGTGCTGCCTGAAGCTTTGGATGTCAACGCAACGCGGCCGTGGATAATAGACGTGATCGCGCCTCCCCTAGGTCCCCCGGTCCCGGTCGACCGGCGCGCACGCGGGCGCGCCCAATGCGAAGTTGATTAGATTGATGTGGGGCTCGAGGACGAACGGGGCGGGGACGCGGTCGTCTACGGGCCTACCGACGCTCGCTTGCGGGACAGCGACAGCTCACGGGTACGGTGTGGGAACCTGGCCGGCCACCAGTGCAG
>JALZCN010000549.1 GCA_030863045.1 Actinomycetota bacterium
GTCGCGCGGCGATCACCGCGCCTAGCAGCCCGCCCACACCGAGCATCGCAGCCATGATGCCGATCTGTCCCGAGGGCACTCCCCGGGCCGCGGCCAGCACGATGACAATGAGGTAGAAGGCGGAGAAGACCAGATTGAGCACGACCGCGCACAGCGCGGTCACCCGGATGTGGCGGTCCCCCCACACCCACCGCAGGCCTGCGGTGATCTCCCGACCCAGGTGCCGGGTCCGCTCCGGCGGGCCCTGCCGGGGTGGTAGCCGGAGCAACGCGAGCAGGATGCAGGCCACGGCGTGGGCGAGCGCGTCCACCGCGAACGGTACGAACCGGGCAATGGCGAACAGGAATCCACCTGCCGCGGTGCCCGACAGCTGCGCCACGGACCCACGAGCGGCGTTCAGCGCCACTGCCATGGACAGCTGCTCGGCCGGGACCACCCGAGGCAGGCTGGCGTCCTCAGCCGGTCGAAACAGCGCCGCACACGCCCCCATCACCACCGCCACGACGACCAGGTGCGCGACGTGGGCCACGTCCCACCACAGGGCCGCTACCAGGCTTGCGGCGGCGAGTACCTGTATCGCCTCGCAACTGATCATGATCGTCTTGCGGTCCCAGCGGTCGGCCAGTGCTCCCGCCGGCAGTCCGGCCAGCAGCTGTGCTGCGGCGATCGCCCCCAGGACGAGACCTGACGCCGCCGCCGACCCGGTCAGCGCCAGCACCAGCAGCGGGAAAGCGATCACTGCCGCGCTGAGGCCGACTCCGGACAGCACTTGGCTGGTCCACAGCAGCTGGTAGTTGCGATTGCGGGACAGGGCGACGCCACCTGCCTCTGGAGCGCTCATCGCGGGTTCTCACAATCCCGCGCGATGCACCGCAGGGCCTGAGCGAAATCGTCGGCGGCGGACTGCACGCTGGCCGGATCAAGACGATGGGACTGATAGAGCCAGGAGAATCCCAGCTGTCCGTTCTGCACCGCGCCCACCACATCAAGCAGGTGCGCACCCGAATCGGCTGGATCATGAACCTGCCCGAAGGAGCCGTGCACGGCTCGGTATAGGCCACGTCCACCGTTGCCGTCGGCGGCTCCAGAGTCTGGCGACCGAGCCTCCCACTGGCCGAGATAGTTGAAACTGATCTGAGGCCCGGGTCCAGCGGCGGCCAGGCGCTGGCGGGACGCCGGGGAACCCAGATAACGCAGTGCCCCGAAGCCGAAACCGTTGCCGGGAACCGCGCGCAGCTGCCGGCGCACTGATCTGATCAGGTCCCGCCAGTGCGGTTCGGTTGCGTCGGCCACTGTCAGGGTGACCGGGAACATGGTGGTGAACCAGCCGACCGTGCGGGACAGGTCGACCCCGTCGAGGATCTCCTCGCGGCCGTGGCCTTCCAGGTCGATCGATACCCGGCTGTGTCCACCCCACCGACTCAGCGCCCAGGCCAGCGCGCTGAGCAGGACATCGTTGATCCGGGTCCGGTAAGCAGTGGGAGCCGCCCGCAGCAGCGCGTCGGTGTCCTCGACGTTCAGGAGCACGGATACTGCGCGCACCCCTGCGCCCGGCTCGTGAGACCCCAGGTCGACTGGCAGTTGCTCGGTCTGCGACGTGACTGCCCAGTAGTCCAGCTCATCATCGAAACTGCCGCTGGCCACGTACTCGCTCAGCCGGTTGGCCCATTCCCGGAAAGACGTCGTCTTGCCCGGCAGCTGAAGGCTCTCACCGCGTACTGCCTGCTGGTAGGTCACATCAAGGTCCTCGAGCAGGATGCGCCAGGACACGCCGTCGACCACGAGGTGATGCGCTACCAGAAGCAGGTAACATGGCCGTCCGGCGCCGAAGGCGAACAGTGCTGCCTTCAGCAGCGGCCCATGCCTGAGGTCGAAGCTTGCGTGCAGGCGGTCAGCGATCTGCTCCATGGTCGCTGTCTGGTCCTCGCCGGCCAGCTCCGCCAGATCAACCCGATGCAGCACCTTCGTCGGTGTCGGCGGGGCGTTGTTCTGCTGCCAGTGCCCGTCGACCAGATCAAACCGCATTCGAAGCGCGTCATGATGGACCAGCAGTTCCTGCAGCGCCCGCTCAAGGGACGACTCGTCCACGTCCCCGTCGAGTTCCGCCATCATCGACTGATTGAAATGGTGCGGATTGACCGGGTTCGTTTCGAAGAACCAATGCTGGATCGGGGTGAGCGCGGTCATACCTGTGACCGGTTCCCGATCGACCTGCTCACTGTCCACCGCGGTGATCACCAACGCCAGCTCGGCGACGGTTTGATGGAAGAAGACGTCCTTGGACGTCAACAAATACCCGGATTTGCGGACGCGGGAGACGAGCTGGATAGTCAGGATGGAGTCGCCACCGAGCTCGAAGAAGTTGTCGTGGATTCCAACCCGGTCCACTCCGAGTACCTCGGCCCAGATGTCGGCCAGCGTTACCTCGGTCGCATTCCGCGGAGCGACATACTCCGACACCGGCTCGGACAGTCGATCCGGGGGTGGTAGTGCGGCGCGGTCGAGTTTTCCGGTGGGGCCCAACGGCAGTTCGTCGAGCGTCACGAACACCGCGGGCAGCATGTAGTCGGGCAGGGCTTGTGCGATGTGGCGGCGGAGTTGTGCGGGATCAGTGGTGGCGTCGGGGGTTGGCACGAGGTAGGCGATGTGGCGTTTGGTTC
>JALZCN010000112.1 GCA_030863045.1 Actinomycetota bacterium
GCGGGTTGGGTCCGATTTCTGTGGCTGGAGCAGTCCCGCGCCGCCGAGACGCCAGCTCTGAGCCCCCCGCCTACCCAGCGCCCTGCGCCCCGTCAGCCGATCCCGGAGGAAGAACCCGACGATGAGCTCGCCGCGTACAACGCCTACCTCGCCCGGCTCGCCGAGCAAGAACAGCGGTAACAGTAACCGGGTCGCGGGCTGGCTGGTCGGGTACCGCGTCGCCGCTTACGCCACCGGGGTGATGCTCCTCGTGCTGACGGCGTCCATGGTGCTGCGCTACGGCTTCCAGGACGAGCGGCTGGTCTGGAGCGGGCCGGTACACGGATTCCTCTACATGGGTTATCTGGTCGCCACGGTGTTGCTGGGCACGTCGGTGCGGTGGCGGCCGACGCGGATGCTGCTGGTGGCACTGGCCGGCACGATCCCTGTGATGTCTTTCGTGGCTGAGCGCAGCGTCACTCGTGAGGTACGCGGGCGCCTCAGCGGCTCGAGCAGGTAGGGATTCGTCAGCGATGGGCAGCCCTGACCCGGAGCCAGGCGGACCCGAGCTAAGGTGCCTCGGTGTCGACGGTGCTGAATCTTCATCCGCCCAGTCCACCAGGTGTCCCGCCGCTGCTGGCCCGGCTGGTCGATGACGCGGCGCTGGTGCCGCCGTCTGAGGCGAGCGTCGTCGACGCCGTCAAGACGCATCTCGCCGCTCGTCGCGCGCCGCATGCCGGGGTGATCGGTTTCCTGCTGTGCCCGACCTCCCGGCTCGGCGCCCTGATCACTGCTCTGCGCAAGATTCGTCCCGCACAGCCGGTGGCGTTGTCGCTGGTTGCCGACACCGGGCTGGGTGGCCTGCCCAAGGCCATCTCCACTGCGCTGGACAACGCGAAACTACTGACTCTGCGGATGATCGAAGTGCCGGCGCCATCAGATGTGGACTCCACGTGGCTGGTGCAGCTCACCGAGTTCGTGCCAGACGACGTGGTCCGGGTCGTCGAGCCACGCCGCGGCCGGCCGGAATGGTTGGAAGGCGTGCGCCGGGTTGCCGAGGCCGGGTGCTGGCCCAAACTCCGCTGCGGCGGCAAGTCGGCGGAGTCGTTCCCCAGCGTCGAGGAGGTGGCCGACTTCGTGGCCGTCGCGACCGCCACCGGGCGGCCGTTCAAAGCCACAGCCGGGTTGCACCACGCGGTCCGCCATCACGACGAGGGCACCGGGCTGACCCACCATGGGCTGCTCAACATGCTCGTCGGCACCGCCCATGCGGTGTCCGGTACCGGTGCGCACGAGGCGTTGCGGTGCACCGACCCAACCGTATTGGCCGCCGAGGCCTGCGCCCTGTCGGAGGACAATTCCCGAGTCGTCCGCGACGTGTTCGCCTGTTACGGCTCAGTGTCGCTGACCGAGCCGGTGACCGACCTCATCCGTCTAGGCCTGCTCCCCAACCCCGAACACCGCCGAGCGTCTCGCGGGTAACCGCCTGACGCCTGACATCGGGAAGACGACCTGGCCGACATCCGCCGCTGGAGAAACGTCCGTGGCGTCAAGTTGCCGGCGCCCTGACCGGTGAGAGCGGGGTTAAGGCGCGCCTCGTAGGCTCGCGTCGTGACCGTCATCGCATACCTCGGACCCGAGGGGACGTTTGCTGAGCAGGCGGCTCGCGTGCTGGCCCCCGGCGATGAGTTGCGTTCGTCGGTGTCGGTGCACGCGGCCATCGCTGCGCTGCGCGCCACCCACGTCGACGCGGCGTGCGTGCCGGTGGAGAACTCGGTGGAGGGTTCGGTGCCGGCAACCCTTGACGCGATGGCCGAGGGCGAGCCGGTCCTGGCGGTGGCCGAGACGGTGCTCCCGATTCGGTTCAGCGTGTTGGTGCGTCCGGGTACCGATGCGGCTGACGTGCATACCGTGGCCACTCACCCGCACGCCGCAGCCCAGGTTCGGAGTTGGCTGGGCACGCATCTGGCCAGTGCCGCGGTGGTGCTGACCGCGTCCACGTCGTCGGCGGCGATCGCGGTCCTCGACGGCAAGGCCGACGCCGCGGTGTGCGCCCCGGTCGCTCTGCAGCACTACCCGCTGGCTGAGCTGGCCGGCGGGGTGCACGACAAGGACGACGCGAAAACCCGCTTCCTCCTGTTGCGCCGCCCCGGGGCGGTCCCGCCGCCCACGGGGACAGACCGCACATCGCTGGTCGCGATGGCCGTCGACCGCCCCGGCGCGCTGCTGGAGGTGCTCGCCGAGTTCGCGCTGCGCGGGATCAACCTCACCCGGATCGAGTCGCGGCCGATGAAGGCCCGGCTGGGTGAGTACCAGTTCTTCCTGGACTGTGAGGGCCACGTGGCCGAGGACGCCGTCGGCGACGCGCTGGCCGAGCTGCATCGACGATGCACCTGGGTGCGTTTTCTCGGCTCCTATCCGCGAACCGGTGCGCCCCGCCCTGGCCCGGACCTGGCTGGGTTCACCGCCGCCCGGGAGTGGCTGACCGCGGTACGCGCAGGGCGCAGCGCGTGAGCCCCCTGAGGCTGGTGCTGGCCCGGCATGGGCAGTCCACAGCC
>JALZCN010000145.1 GCA_030863045.1 Actinomycetota bacterium
CTTAATCGGCGTGTTTTGGGCGATGATGGTGTTTATCCAGAAATGATGGACGGGTTTACCGCCCGAATCCGGCGATGGCGTCGACGCATGATCATCAGCTCACAGCCCGCTCGACCTGATCAGAACATCAACGTCAGCCACAGGCGCGGAAGGCCCACCGCCATGCGCTCATCCTCCACGCTCGCACTCGCCGTCGACCTAGCGATCGTGTACGGAGCGCTGTTGGTCCTCATGCTCAGTCCGAACCAGAACTCATCTGGCAGGGACGCATACATCTCGGTGATGAGCCTGGCATATTTGGCGACGCGTTTTATTCTGGTCTGGCCACGGAACTTCCTATCACATTGGAAAAGACTGATCCGACTGGTCCAGACACCACCACGTTAGTGTTGCAGACGCATAACGTCGAGACATTCTCCGGCTACCCTGGACACTTGATCACGGTTACCCCGTACGAGGAAGATCCTAACCAACAGTTCCACTTCATTGAAACTCCTTTGGCAACGGAGCGTCTGACAAGTGCAGATAATAATCGGCAGGAGCTCACGATCGATCTGACTAACAAGATTCGCCCATGTTTGTCAGCGTCCGGGTTCGGATCGACACCGAAGTCCCACCAGGGCTCTATGACGACTTTGTTGTCACCAAGTTGCTCAACAAGTCGCAGAATTTCACATTTGTTGCGTCTCTCGGATTCCACTCCTGACTGCGGTTGTACAGTGCCGGTGACTTCCTCGACATGGCGAAACACCGCCCGTCGACGACGCACCTCACGATCACACAGTGGATCACTCACGTCTCCTAACGATCAACAGAAGACCTAGGTGTCGGCGGTCTCCGTCAGTTTTAGATCATCATCTGGAACCAGACACCGAGATCGCTGAAGGGAGGTTGTCGTTCCGCCATTCGGTTTGCATCGTCGGCATGGGTATTAGTCATATTTCCCTACTGACCGTTCGGGTTGACGATTCACGATGGGGTGGTGAAGCTCGGGGTGCGCATCGGCAGCCGCCGTGTGGCGCGGGGCGCGGCCGCCGTGGACGCCTACGCGTTCCCCCTTAGCGTCCAGCAACGGTTACAGCTCAAGCATCCCGACCTTCGAGCGGAGCACATCGCTGTCGTTGAGGGCGGATTGCGCCAGTGGTTCCGGATCCTGACCCGCCGTCCCTCGGCGCGTCTGGCGATGCCATCGCGGTTGGCCGACGACATGTGGCACGAGTTTCTGTTGCATACCCACGACTACGCGGCGTTCTGCGACATGGTGTGCGGGCGATTCCTGCACCACCAACCCGAGTCGGCAATGAGCCCAGACCAGGCGGAAGCTAACCGCTCCGACCGGCTGCTGCTCACCCTGCTACTGGCCCGCCAGGACGACAACTGCGCGTTGCCGTTGCTGTTCCGGGCTGATCAAGAGATTGGGCTAACAGGCGGCCGGCGTTACGTCGCGGGCTGTGGAACACGAGGCGAGTGTTACGACCTCATGACGCCGGGCCTGGTGTGCCTACGACATCTGGCAGGAGTGGAGCGCCGCGTGCCTGTGCGGGGAACTGAGATCCCCAGCGCCGGTGGCCGCGTCACCGGGGTCCCCCACTACGGCGGCTGCGGTGGCGGATGCGCCGGGGCAGGCTGCGGAGGCTGCGGCAGCTAGCCGGTCACCAAGGCGCTGATCGATCTTGTAGTGGATAGGGATGACCTCACCACACGTGAAAGCGCTGCTGCGTGGAAGCGGCCAGATTGTCACCACGAGGCCGACGAGAACACCCTGCGCGCCTACGGCCAGCACAAGCAACAGATCAAGACCCTTCCCCACACCAGCCGCTAAGAGGTTCACCCGACAAGGCCTACGGTCAGACCACCAACCGCAAAACCGGCTAGGCACTGTCACCCATCAACTGAAGACAATCCGTCACCCATCATCTGGAGCCAGACAGCAGGTCCCGCCTTGCCCCTCGTATTTCGTCCTGTTCCGCAGCTCAGGGCGGTGAAGCGCCGAGAGCCCTCCTAACAAGATCAACCGGCTTCCCTGGCGTGATCCCCCTACCCCGTCGCCCTGATCTGGCGGTAGATCTCCTCGGTACACCACCATCCGGCAGCACTCACCCTACGGTGGGCTAACGGCTCGGGAGGCACAAGCATCCTGTGATCATTCTTGGCCTGTACCGCCAGACCCACGCCGTAGTACGACGCCTCCAAGCACGCCTCAGTCTCATCAGCCGGACAGGACTCCAGCACGCTCAACCGTGCACAGAACGGCGCGAATTTCGACACATCTCTCAGGCCAGTGGACCATGTTCGAGCGAACACAAGTGCGAAGAAGCACTCGACGACCGGCTCTGCCCAGCGGATCACGTGGTCACCGCATTGCTCAACGACACCGTGCGGAAGACGGCTCACAAGTTGGTGCTCGTCGGTGGTCAGTGCCTGTCGAGAAACTGGCAGACCCAGCGGCAACCCGAGAAGGCCCTCCAGCACCTCCAGGCGGGTCAACGCGTTGAGACCTGCCTGCTCCCGGCGCCGCCACTCTGCGTTGTTTACAGCCACGGTCAGCCATGCCGTGACCCCGAACATTCGCACCCGACAGATTCGAAGT
>JALZCN010000155.1 GCA_030863045.1 Actinomycetota bacterium
GCGCACGACAGGCAGTGCCCGGTGACCCTCGCCTCGCTCCTCACCGCGGCGCTGGTAACTCCGGCTGGCTAATGCGGTGCCACCCACCCCGAAAACAGGAAGTCCAGCTCCCGCGGCCGGTGGCCGCCCACGTTCGCTGCAGGTGGTACAGCCAATCTGTGCCCACCCGGTACAGCATCGAAGGTAGGGCGTGCTGATAGCGGGTCAGGCTTCCTGGCATCCGCGGATACGGACCGTTCCCTGATCGGGGTACTCGCGGATACACTCCGTGCACGAGAGGGGAGGACCGTGCCGGAGACCGATTGACTGCCACGTACCGCGTGAGTGCCTGACGTCCCGCTCAGAATCTGGCGAGTAGACAGGAGGCCGCGTTTGGGCGATTGCCGGCGTGACCGATGACGTGTGTACGTAATTGCCCGAAACTTAAGGAGAATCATGGACGGTGGCATTTCGATACTTGGCGTCGTCTACCTGATCATCGGTGTGGTGGTCGCCCTCCGTACCGGATACGGGGTCGCCAATTTTGGCGAGGTCCTGTCCTTCGTTCTAGCCATGTTACTCTGGCCGCTCGTGCTTCTCGGAGTTAACTTCCATATCGCTATCTAGCCTCATTCGGACGGGCTTCACCCAGGTGCGAGTTCTTTCCGGGTAGCGCCGGCTGCGTGCGGAGGAACGCAATCTTTTCACCCTGTGTCTGCAGCGATGGAGGGGGACCGCGGCGTGCGCGGCGGCGCCCACTGTCGAGCGCTGCAAATCGTTGATCAGGACTGTCCTGAAGACGATTTCGGCAAAGTTGGGGGAATCTACGGATTCGGGTGTCGGGCCAGGTCGACACGTCACGCAGGGTTGGCGCGGTGAATACCTCCCGAAAGTTGCGTGCGGCGCCGTCACGGACTCCGTCAGTGGCCCGGTGGTGTTAGGCCGTCCACTTCTCGAACATGGCCTTGAGAAACGACGTGTGTCGTACGGGGTGTTGATGACCGTATCGGCGCGATATGCGCAGACATCATGACCATCGGCACGCGTCCTGTTCCCGGTTGGTGGTCCTTGAAGAGCCACCAACCGTGAAGCGGGGAAGGGACACCTGGACCAGCGGGCCGATCGCCAGGGTATAGAGCACGGTGGCGATACCGAGGGTTCCGCCGAGCACCCAACCGGTGGCGACAACCGAGACTTCAATGATCGTGCGCACCAACCGCACTGACCCGCCGGTGCGGCGCACCAGGCCGGTCATGAGGCCGTCTCGAGGTCCCGGACCCAGCCGGGCGCCGATGTATCCGGCAGTCGCTACCGCATTGAGCACAATGCCCGCACCTGCCAGCAGGCCACGTACCGGCAGGGAGCCTGTCACCGGCAGCACGGCGAGTGCGGCATCCACGGAGATCCCGATGATCAGCACGTTGCTGACCGTGCCGATGCCGGGTCGTTCCCGCAGCGGTATCCGGCGATCACGGTCGGCACCCTGAGCAAGACCTTCTGGGGCGGGCTGCGAGTCGGGTGGCTACGCGCCGACACTACTTTCATCCAGCGGCTGACGGCCACCGCGGTGCGAACTCAGATGTCCGGGCCGGTGCTCGAACAGCTTGCCGCTTGCCACCTGCTCGACGCCGCCGAGAACACCTTGCGCACGCGCCGGAACCGGTTACGCGCCCAGCGCGACGCGCTCGCCGGGACGCTCGCCGCTGCACTGCCGCGCTGGAGCGTGCCCGTGCCCCCAGGTGGCCTGGTGCTGTGGTGTGGCCTTCCAGCGCCCGTGTCCAACGCCCTGGTTCAGGCCGCCGAGAAGCACGGGCTGCGGCTCGTTGATGGACCGCGGTTCGGCCCACGGGGCACGCGTTCGCCGATCGGCTGCGGCTGCCCTACACCCACCAGTGGACATCTTGCGACGTGCGGTGGAAATCCTCGCGCAAGTCGTGCGCGCCCTGCCGCAGGACGACCAGAGTGCTGGCCCTTTCGCGGCTGGTGGTGTGACGACGTCCTCAGCTCGCCGTGTTGGCCAGCACCCGGTCGATCTCCTCGGCAAGCTCGATGTCCTGACCGGTGATCCCGCCCTGGGAGTGCGTGCTGCAGCGGAATGTCACGGTCCGCCACCGGATGTCGATATCAGGGTGATGGTTGCGCGCCTCGGCGATGTCGGCCACCTTGCGCACGGTGTCGATGGCCGCCGGGAAGCTGGGTAGTTTCGCCGTGCGCACGATCGCGTCACCGTCACGCTGCCAGTCGGTGAGCTTCTGCAGGGCACTCGTCACCCGCTCGTCGTCCCAGAGTTTCGCCATGCTGCCATCCTGTCGTACATCGTCCCCGACCGTCTCGGCCAGCTTGGCCCTGATGGGTCGTCAGGCTTCGCGAGTGGCTGTGCGGGCGAGGGTCAGGGCGAGACCGACGAGCAGATAGCATCCCGCGCGGACACTGCTGGAGGCTAGGCCGTCCAACGGCAGCGGGTCGCGCAGGACGTCAGCGATGGCAGACCAGCCGGTGGTCAGCAGCGCCGGCTGCAGCCAGTCCAGTGCGGGGATCGCGGACAGCACCCCGAACACGATCAACCCGCCCAGTACCGCCGCGAGCACGACCAGCGGGTGGTCGGTTGCCGAGGACACCGCCAGGGCTATCGCGCCGATGGCGGCGAGCTGCCCCACGGTCCAAGCCGCAGCCAACGAGACCCGCAGCATCGCCGACCCCGGCCCCACCTCGGTGCCGGACAGGGTAAGCAGGCCATTAGTGCCCTCCGCGGAGCCAACCAGCACCAGTCCGGTGACGACGCCGAGCACCGCGACCGCAGCGACTGCGGCGACCGCGACGGCCAGCACGCCGACCGCCTTGACCAGCACTAGCCGGGTCCGGCTGACCGGGGCGAGCAGCAGCCCACGGAGCGTGCCGTGGGCGTACTCGCCGGCCAGTGCGTCGGCCGCGGCCATCGTCACGGCCAGTGGTAGCAGCAGCGCCAGACAGATCGACAGCGCCGCCACCGGCAGCACCAGCCCGTTACCGGCGATCTGGGTGAGCAACCCCGACCCACCGGCTTCCGAGTCGGACACCACGATGCCGATCCCGATCAGCACCGGAACGGCCGCGAGCAGCCCTA
>JALZCN010000164.1 GCA_030863045.1 Actinomycetota bacterium
GCGCTTATGTGACGTCCTACCGTGCGCAGGGTGGGCAATGATCTGGCGTTCCGGATCAATCAGGCCAGTTCACGACCGAGCTCAACCCACAGCTTGGTCATCGTGCCGTTCCCGAGTCACCGTGTGCAGACTAAGCCGGCTTTGCACCGCTCAGGCACCGACTCCGCATCGAGGTGGCAGCCTTGGCGACTCCGCGCTAGAGGGTGAACTCCTATCCAGCGACCATGATGACCGTTGTTGACAGTGGAAGGGGTCGCTCAGGACGTGCTGTCCTTGCCGGAGCTGTCCCTGGCCTTCTCGAGGAGTGGCTCAGCTTTCTCTCTGACCCTCTCGACGAGCGGCTCGGCCTTCTCTATGGCTTGATCGGCGAGCGACTCAGCCTTCTCCTTGGTCTGATAGGTGAACGACTCAACCTTCTCCATGGCCTGATCGGCGAGCGGCTCTGCCTGTTCGAGGGCCTGGTCCACGAAGCCCTTGATCTTGTCCACTGGAGTCATTGTGCTTCCCGTTCCCTCCGCTTCCGAGCGAGGATACGTCGATCTTTGCAGCCGGATGGGGTTACTGGAAGTGATTCGGCAGCGGTCCGCCCTATAGTGCCGGTGAAGCCAAAACGGACTAATGGGATCGCGGTGGAGGATCTGACATCAAACAACGGCAGACACCACCCTCTTCCACACTGCCTGCACAAGCACGAGCTGAAACACCTCGCGTGCAGTAGAGACTCGGTGTTTGACTTCGGGCCGTGTTGGTTGAATTGGCTGAAGCGGTCTGACGTTAGTAGATGCCTTGTCGCTCAGCAGGTGGAGTCCAGGTCGGTGCGTAGCTGAGTGCCCAGTTGCCAGCCCACGATCGTCCTGGCGTAGACGTCGGCCCTGAGTGCTGTGTCCGCAGCATCTCGGGTGCGTTCACCCTAGCCACTCCGTTAGCGCGTCTCGGAGCGCCGTGGCTCCGCTCTCGTCAATCAGTATCACGCAACCTCCGGTGACGTGCGGATCCAGCTCGATGGTGGTGTCCACCTTCCTCACCACGAGATTTGTATAGCCCACCGGGCCGCCGTGAGTCGTGCAGTGCACATGGATGACGCGGCGGTTGCTTCCATTGGGAAAGTCCACCGCATCGCCCTCTCGCCCGGAATTGGCAGCGCCGCCCGGCCGGTATGCTGCGCGGCAGGCCGGGCGGCTAACAGTTCGCCTGTACACTATGCACAGGGTGGACACCGCTAACAGCACCGTACTGGTGGAACATTCCAGTCGTCTAGCTCTTCGGGTGATCTGCCGTTAAGTCGTTACTACTTAGTGACACACTGTTGTCATGTCCAGCTCGCCCACTGTGTACCGGCTGCAACTCGGCCGTGAGCTACGACGATTGCGCGAAGCGGCTGGGCTCAGCCGTGATGACGCGGCAGCCGAGCTGGAGTGCACCGTCTCGAAGATTAGCAAGATCGAGACCGGCAAGGCGACCATGCGGCCCGCTGAAGTGAGGGCCTTACTCGACCGCTACAACGCCACGGACCGTGACGCAGTGTTGCAGCTCGCGCGAGATGCTCGGCGCCGGTCAGCGCACCGTGTGCCGGACTGGGCTAAGACATTCGTGGGCTTGGAAGCAGACGCAGCAGAGATTCGGACATATCAGAACGAACTAGTTCCCGGATTGTTGCAAACCGAAGACTACGCGCGCGTGGTCACTCAAGCCGCAGATCCAACGCGAGACCCGCGTGAGGTGGAACGGCTGGTAGCAGCTCGGGTCGAGCGTCAACAGCGCTTGCGTTCCGGAGACGGCCCGTTGATCTGGGCGATTCTCAACGAAGCTGTGATCCGACGCCAGGTCGGTGACAAGGAAACCATCGGGCGGCAGTTAGAGCACTTGGCGGCCTTAAACGATGATCCCGACATCACGATCCAGGTGCTGCCGTTCTCGGCTGGCGCGCATCCGGCGATGGGATCGAGCTTCGTGCACCTGCGGTTGGCTGACCCGCCTGACGCTGAGATTATCTACCTGGAAGAGATGAGCAGCGCCGACTACCTGGGTAGCCCGGCAAAGATCGCAGGTTATCTTACGGCGTTCGGTGCGCTGGCTCAGGCGGCGCTCAGTGCCGCCAAATCGTCCGTCTTGATCAAGAACGCGGCAATGGGTGAGTGAGTGATGACTACGCATGACAACCTGGCTGGCGCCGTGTGGCGCAAGGCCAGCTACAGCAACGGCAACGGTGGTGACTGTGTGGAAGTCGCCCACTTGGATGGTGGACACCGCGCGGTCCGCGACTCCAAGAACCCGACGGGTGTGGTGCTGATCGTCGGATCAGCTGAGTGGTTCGAGTTAACCACGGCCGTCCGCACCGGCCAGTTCGACTGAGTAATAGTTCCCACGCCCGGTGCCGCGATGTGGCCCCCGGGAGCGTCGTTCTGTCGGTCCTCGACTACCGGCCGGCCGGCCCCGGGCGCGGGCTATCACTGCTGCCACGCTGTCCCCGTGTGAGGGCCAGGCGGCATGGCCGTATTGGCGTTACTCGAATGTGCTTACACGAGTGTGCTCACACGAGCGCGTGTTCCCCTCGACGAGAAGGCCGTACGAGCACCTGAGGGCTTTACTCGTTCCATCCCATCTGATCAACGCTGCGACGGAACGGTAAGCTGATCGGTGCTGCACAGTGATATCACTGGCCAGCTCGACGGTATCCGGGATGGGCTCATCTTCGGGATAACCTTGATCATCTTCGACTCGATCATCCTCGGCGCGAGCTACCGGGGTCGTAGCAAACAAGAGCCCGACTGGGGCGAGAGCTGTCGGCGCGGTAGAGAACAGGATCCCGACGACGATCGCGGACGCAGCAATGACACGAATATAAGAGAGGTTTTCACAGGCGTCGCGGTAGTGACCGTACAGGTGCGGCAATCGGGAGGTGCTGTCCAAGGGGACAAGGCTGATAGCCTGGCTGTCCACCATCTCCGGTGTCTCCCGGTCGTCTACCACGCTGCTGGTTTCTGTCTCACTGTCTGGTTGGGCAGTCCGGGGATCGACTGAGTCATCCATGTTCGTCACCCTCCGTAATCGTGCAGGTATACGCACGTACGCGCCGCTCATTCCGTCCAGAGGTACTCGTCGGGCCGCGCGCCGTCTTCCCGCACAGTGAGGGCTTTTCGTACGTCTTATGGCCCAGTAACCGCCGGCACTCGCACTTTGGCCAGAGGGCACGATGGAGGGGTGCAACTGCTGCTGATCGCCGACACGCATGTCCCGAACCGCGCCCGGGATTTGCCCGAGCAGCTGTGGCAGGCCGTCGCTGAGGCGGACGTCGTGCTGCATGCCGGGGACTGGGTGTGCGTCGAGTTGCTGGAGGCTTTACTGGGTCGAGCGAACCGGTTGATCGGGGTAGCCGGTAACAACGACGGACCGGAGCTGTCCGCACGTTTGCCGGAAATTGCTACCGCCGAGCTGGACGGTGTGCGGCTGGCAGTCGTACATGAGACGGGACCAGCCCGGGGCCGGGAGGAACGGTGCGCCGCCCGCTTCCCCGACACCGACGTGCTGGTCTTCGGACATAGTCACATCCCCTGGGATACCAAAGCTCCCGATGGCCTGCGGCTACTGAATCCAGGCTCCCCCACCGACCGGCGCCGCCAGCCGACGTGCAGTTGGATGACAGCGGAAATCAAGGACGGGAGGCTCGGCCCGGTGCGGTTACACCGGCTGGAGAAGGGCTAATCGGTGAGGTCGGCCAGCAACAGCCCGCTGCGTGGTTTCGGAGTGAAATAGGTGCTCTTGCGCGGCATCCGCCTGCCTTGCCGGTGCACGGCGAGCACATCGGCGAATGGCACGGGGGCAAGCTGGAGCACGGCGTCGACGTGCGGGCCCGCGGGATGCCCCGCCGGCAGGGCGCGCACGTGTGGACCTTCCGGGTTAAGGCGCAGCGCGTCGGCAATGAGCAACCGCTCCACCAGCCCGTGATCAATCCTGGGTGCTGGTTCACCCGGCTCAGGGTCGGGCAGGGTGACGAGCAGGTCGACGCCGGTGGCCTGGGCCACCACGCTACCGGGCAAAGCCGGCGGGCCCAGGTCACTGGCTTCCCGCACCACCAAGCCAGCCCGCCGCCAGGCGTCGGCCAGATCGTCACCGGTCAGGCCGGTACCCACCAGTACCCGGTGGATCGCGCCGATGCGCAGCGCTGGTCCGCCGGTCACCAACGCGAGCAAGCTGGACCGATCGCTGGCCGCTGCCGCGGCCACCCGATGATTGCCGTCGGCCACCAACAGTTGACCGCCAGCCACCGCGGCGAGCACAGCGTTCTGCGCATCTCCGGAACCCAACATCCACAGCTGGTGGGTACGCCCACGTGAGTCGACGGTGGATACCGCCGGCGCGTCCAGGGCATCGATGCTGGCC
>JALZCN010000176.1 GCA_030863045.1 Actinomycetota bacterium
CTGCCGTCCTCTTCACCGAGCACGCCGTCGTTTGGCCGGTGCTGCGCCAGGACCGCACGGACAGCGCGCTCGGTGTCGCGGTCGGCTTGGCTGACCAGGTCGTCCGAAGCGGCCTTCTCCTCGACCTCCAGCTCGTCGGCCCGGGCCCACCAGGTGAGCGCGACGTCGGCGCCGGCCCGCGCGGCCGCGCACGCGATGTCCAGCAGGTCATCGAGGTCATCGTCCATCCCCGGCCATGGGACGTCACTCGGTGCGGTCACCGCCGCGCGACCTCGTTCGGCCGTTCCCCGTCCGGTGCAGCCAACGCCGCCCATGTGGCCCGCCCGACCACGGCGCGGCCGATGGGCACGAGTACTGCGCCGAGGAGCCGTCCAATGCGACGTAACGGATGCCCCATGCTGTTCAAACTTTGCCGGGTGCAGACCACGTGCGCACCGAGCACGGCAAGCCAGGGCAGCACCGCGACGGTCGGGCGGGCCGCGCCGGACGCGGTGAACATCGCGGCGAGGGCGACGGCACCGAGGACCAGAACGAGAACCCGCTGGCGGGGTGTGGCGAGCACCGCCGCCGTGGTCACCGCACCAAACGCCGCCGCGAGCAGGGCAGCGGTCACCGGAGTGGGTCCGGTGAGCAGCCGGCCAGTCAGTGCGGCGGTGGTGCCGGCGAGCAGCGCCGCCACGTTCCACGGCGCCAATGCCCGCGTCCGCACCCGCAGGGCTGGCCAGTCGGTCGCCCGCCCGCCCGTCACGTAGGGCAGGTCACGCGCGGGGATCTCAGTGGGCAGCCACCGCGCCAGTGCCAGCGAGTGCTCGCGAGCCTGCTCCGGCTGCGCATTCCACACCACCCGCCGTCCCTCCAGCCGCGCGAAAGCCAGCGCCTCCAGGGCCCAGCGACCGGATACGAACGCCACCCCAAAGGACCAGAGCGTGACGACCGCGGTGACGCCGAGCAGTGGCTGCCTGGCCAGGTCGACCGCGAGCGCGAGCCCCGTAATCCCGCGTATCGCGTACCCGGCACCGACCACCAACCACAGCGCCACCAGTGCAGGTCGCAGCGGAGGGGGGACCCGCCCGCTGCAACCGGTGGCCCGGGCGCGCAGCGTCTCGTAAACGATGGCTATACCGAACACGGCGCCCGTGACCGCGGCGATCTCCCCACCTAGCTGCAAGGTGGGCAGCATCAGGACGAGTCCGGCCGCGATGGCCAGCCGGGCAAGTCCAACGACAGAGCTGACCAGCACGCGCTCCCGCGCCCGATCCAGTGGGCCCGGCAGCCGGCCGCGGTCCTGTGCGCCTGGGTGCTGCTGATCGGCGACGAAACCGCGTATGTCGTTCCACTGGTACCGAGCCGGATACACCAGCAACTCCAGCACGACCCACACTACAAACGCGCGCAGCACCTGCTCATGGGTTGATCCACCGGTCGCCAGCGCACCGACACCGAATGCGAACGGCACGATCAGAGCTTTCACCAAGTCTTTTGGCCGCGGCATCAGCAGGTAACCGAACATCGTTCGCCGGGGCGAGGGCGGGGCGGTGACCTCCGGCCACGGATTCCTAGTCCCGGGGAGGTACACCGTCACGGGGCCGGCTTCCCCGTTTCAGTCGCGCGGAAACGGTGCAATGGGTCACATATCAGGTCGGGCCGCGCTGGGCGCGTCCAGCGCACTGGTGCCTACCAGCACTAAGCTCGGCGTTTCACCGCGGCGAATGGGAGGTATACCGAGACGAAGCTGACGGCACGGCGTTGAGAGCACAGCGCTTTCCGGCGGCCGCGGCGCTCTCACCTCATCTCCCGCGAGGAACACCTCATGCACGACATCGATTTACCCTGGCCCAGGGCCGGTCTGCCGTTGTCTGAGAAGACTCTGCTGGTGCACTCCTCCCGTGTGCCGGGGCCCACCTATGACCGGGCGGCCTTGGAGCCCGGTGTCGTGCACATCGGAGTCGGCGGCTTCCACCGAGCCCACCAGGCGGTCTACCTCGACGAGGTTGCCGAGCGCGGCCTGTCCGTCGAGTGGGGCGTGGTCGGCGTCGGGTTGCGCTCACGCGGGATGACCACCGCCCTCAGCGCGCAGGACGGCTTGTTCACCGTCGTTGAGCGCGGTGGCGGTGAGGAGCGGGCCCGTATCGTCGGCGCGCTCGGTCGCTGCCTGTTCGCTCCAGACGCGCCGGACCAGGTGTTCGCCGCGCTCACTGATCCGCGCACCCGGCTGGTCACGCTCACCGTCACCGGCGCCGGTTACCCGATCGATGAGGCCGGGGAGTTCGACCCGTCGGATCCGGACGTGCTCGCCGACCTCGTCGACCCGAGTTCCCCCAGCACGGTGTTCGGGTACCTCACCGAGGCCCTGGACCGGCGACGCCGGGCCGAGCTGGGCGGGTTTACCGTGCTTTCCTGCGACAACATCGTCAACAATGGTGCCGTCACCCGCACCGCCGTCACCTCCTTCGCCCGCAACCGCAGCCACGAGCTGGCGAGCTGGATCACTGACAACGTCACCTTCCCGAGCAGCATGGTCGACCGCATCACCCCGTCAACCTCCAATGCCGACCGCGGCACCCTCGCCCGCACCTTCGGCGTCGCAGACCGCTGGCCGGTGGTCACCGAGCCGTACCGCCAGTGGGTGGTCGAGGACGACTTCTGCAACGGGCGCCCACCCCTGGAGGAGGTTGGTGTGGAGATCGTCGACGACGTCACTCCGTACAAGCTTGTGAAGAGCCGCCTGCTCAACGGCAGCCACAGCGCTCTGGGATACCTCGGCCACCTCGCCGGGCATCGACGGACCGACACGGCGATGACCGATCGGCTGCTGCGCCGCTACATCGAGCGCCTGATGGCCGACGAGGTGGCGCCGTTGCTGCCCGCGGTGCCCGGCCTGAACCTCGCCGCGTACCAGCGGACGCTGCTAGACCGCTTCGCCAACCCCACCGTCGGGGACCCACTCGCCCGCCTCTGCCAGCGTGGTTCCACCAAGGTGCCCGCCTACCTGCTGCCCTCACTGCGTGAGGCACTGGCGCAGGGCCGACCCGCTGAGCTACTGACTCTCGCCGTCGCCGGCTGGTTTCGCTACCTGCGCGCCGTCGACCTCGACGGTAAGCCCATCACCGTCGAGGACGCTCGCGCCGACCGCCTGCAGGCGCTGGCCTGGGCCGGTGGCGACGACCCCCGCCCACTGCTGGCTGTGCGCGAGGTGTTCGGCGACCTCGGCGACGCCCCGGGGTTCGTGACGGCGCTACAGCGCATGCTCGGTTTGATCAACCGGCACGGGCTGCGGTTCACGCTGCACACGTTCCTCCACCCGACCGCCGTGCACGCGACGTAACCCCGTTCATCGGAGGACACGAGATGCTGCAGTTCCGGGAGCTCGATCTGCGGTTGGTCACCGTCCTGATGTGCGACGCCGACGGGAACCTCTTCCCGTCGGAGGAACCGGCGTTCGTCGCGTCGGCGAAGGTGACGAACCGGTTCATGGCAAGTCTCGGGCTTTGCCGGCGGTTCGATCCGGAGGAGCTGCGCCTGACCACCACCGGTAAAAATTTTCGCACCACCGCAGTCGACCTTGCCGTCGGCAGCGGTGTGCCCGTCGAGCCGGCGCTCGCGGTGCGGCACCCCGACGCGGTCACCACGACGACGGGCGGGTGGGGTGCTACCTGGCAGGCCCTCACCGTCGCCCGGTTGGAGGGCTGGGTACAGGAGGAGAAGCAGGCCGTCACCGCTCACCTCGGGCGGGTGCTGCGGCCTGATCCCGCGGTGATCGAGCCGCTGGACGCACTGAGCCGGGAATTCCACCTAGCTGCGGTCAGCTCGAGTGCCACGGCTCGGTTGGCGGCGTGCTTCACCGCCACCGGGCTCGACCCCCTGATCCCAGCCGAAATGCGCTTCAGCGCGGAGGACTCGTTGCCTGCGCCGACGTCCAAGCCGGATCCGGCGGTGTACCTGTTCGCCACCGAATGGCTCGGCATCGCCCCTTCGCAGGGACTCGCGATTGAGGAC
>JALZCN010000553.1 GCA_030863045.1 Actinomycetota bacterium
ACCCTGTACGCCACGGTGGGCCGCAAGCCGGTGTTGCTGCGCGAGGTTTTCGAGACTGCCCTGTCCGGGCGGGACGTCGCGGTGCCCGCGGAGGAGCGGGACTACGTGCGGGCCATTCGGGCCGCGCCGAGCGCCCGCGAAAAGATCGCCATCTACGCGGAGGCGATCGCCCGAATCGCGCCGCGGACCGCGCCCGTGCAACTCGCCCTGCGTGACGCGGCAGCTCGGGACCCAGACTGCGCTGCGCTGGACACCGAGCTGGCCGATCGCCGGGCGGGAAACATGCGGCTGTTCGCCGCCGACCTGCGGGCCACCGGGGGCCTGCGCGCTGACCTCACCGATGATGAAGTGGCCGACATCGTCTGGAGCATGGCGTCGGCGGAGTACTACCTGCTGCTGGTGCGGCGGCGGGGCTGGACGCCGCAGCGGTTCGGCGAGCACCTGCGTGACGCGTGGACCCGGCTCCTGTTGGCCGCTCCCTGATGCGGTAGGAGCGTTTGGGACTCCGCCCTGAAGGGGGTACCCAACACGCATGACCGAACCGGACTGCGATCCAATCCCTCCTGATCCACCGCGCTCGCCGGGGACGCCGGAACTACCAGACCTCGATGTTGACATCGAGCGGTTCAACAGGACACCTGAGGCTCTCAAAACCCAGGACGTGAACCCCGATGCCGCGTCACCGGAGCCACCGGACTAAGTCGCTACGTCAGTCACTCCTTGTGTGACGCCCGTTAGGCAACGTTGTTTTATGATCATCCGTGGGTGGTACAGAGTGACCTACTGTCGACCATGGGTTAGGAGTTGGGGATGACTGAGCCCGAAGCCACGCCACAGGACGCCGATGTGGATGTCAAGCCAGACGACCAGCCACCAGCCAGAACACCTGGTTCCCACGAGCCAGCGGAAGAGACAGTGACCGCTGACTACCAAACGCGTTTGCAGCAGATTGACGAGACCGACGATCAAAGCGGCTGACGGTGGTGACGCCCTGGCGCGCTCGTGGGCGGTCCCGACCGAATGGTGACTAGACGCCGACCGGAACCGCCGTGGGGGCTTGTCATGACCGTAACCCCGGGGTGTCGGCGGTGAGGTCCCGGTCGACCAGGTCGAGGCCGCAGCAGGGCGGCGCGCGGCACAAGGGCCTGCCGACTGGTTGAGCGGTCGTCAGTTGCGGGCGCGCCGAACTGCGATGACGTTGTCGGTCAACGTCGCGGATTGCCCATGGGGGCCGACCGCGGATCGTTGGGGCGTGTCGAGTCGTTCGGCATGCAGCCGTCGCCGAGGCACAGGGTGTCCAGTGTCTCTTCGGGTCTGGGGAAGCTTAGGTGTTCGTGGGTGTCCCAGGACCACGGGGCTACTGAGGCGTGGTCCACGATGAGCAGCAGCCCACCGGCTGCCACCGCATGGGCGGCTTGCCACAACACCTGGTCTCGGCGAACGTCGACCGGGGTGTGGAAGTAGCAGGCGGATACCAGGTCAAACGCGCCGTCGGGGAACGAGCGGGACAGATCGTGCCGCGCCGTGGTCACGCGCTCGGCGACGCCCCGCGTCGCGGCAGCGGAGGCGACGCGTTCCAGAGCTGTTGTCGAAACATCGACCGCTGTGACCTGCCAGCCCAGCGAGGCGAGCCAGAGCGCGTCGCCTCCGTGTCCGCAACCCAGGTCCAACGCGGTGCCAGGACCGGGCGCCAGGGTGGCGACGACATCGGTGAGTACCGCGTTGGGACGAGTACCCCACTGTGGATCAACACTGCGGTAGTGGTTTTCCCAGAACTGCGCACTCGGCGTGCCGGCGGTCTCAGTCACGGGCACACCACCACACCGCGTCCCCACTGCTCAACCAGGCCCTTGACCCCGGGAAGCTCGTCGCGCAACCCCGCGACGACGACGAGCCGGCGCGCCCACACCAAGGTCAACGCGGCACTCAAGCCACTACTTCCACCGCCGATCACGGCGACCTCCCACTGATTCGCGGGCATACACCCAGCTTCAGCGCGTCGGTCCTGCGAGTGCAAGTACATTTGCGAGACTCGCAAATGTCGGTGGGGTGCACCGTGCCAGGAGAGTGAGACGACATGCCGGATGAAGGACTGGAAACGCTGCTCGACGCCGTCGGCCCCCGGCTGAGAGAGGTACGGAAGCGATGGAACCAGAAACTCTCCGATGTCGCCGAGCAGACCGGGATCTCCGTCAGCACCCTGTCCCGGCTGGAGTCCGGTGTGCGACGCCCGTCCCTTGACGTCCTGATCCCACTCGCGCGGACCTACCGGATTCCCCTCGACGACCTCGTCGGCGCACCTCCGCCTGGCGACCCACGCATCCACCCCAAACCCGTCCGCCGCCCCGGGATGATCTACATCCCTCTGACCCGCCACGCCGCCCCGGTACAGGCCTTCAAGATGATCCTGCCGGGCCGCGACCCCGACGCCCCGATCTCGCAAAGGGTCCACGGCGGCTATGAATGGATATACGTCCTTACCGGAACCCTGCACCTCAAACTCGGCGACAACGTCGTCATCCTCACCACCGGCGAAGCCGCCGAATTCGACACCAGGACACCGCATGGCATCGCCAGCGCGACACACGAACCCGTCGAAATTCTCGGCCTCTTCAGCCCCCAAGGCGAACAAATCCACATCCGCGACGCATGAAGACCCCCCGGCGGCAGGTCACAGTTCTCGGAGGTGACGGTGGAAGACGCCCTCGGTTATACCGGCTGCTGGGTCATCTCCTCTTTAGTCTGGTGCCCCCCGGTGCAGCCTGGCGGAACCGGCGTCATGGCGGAGGAAGGTCAGAATTGAATCGTGCGGCTGACGAGGTGAAGCTTCTCGAGTGCGCGGAAGGTGTCGGAAACTCGCCAGGCGGGTGCTCCGGGTGCGAGTCGCCATTCGGTCAGCAGCGGCAGCAGCTGCCGCAGGGTCTCCTGGGCCTCGGCGCGAGACAGGGCAGCTCCGAGGCAGAAGTGCGGTCCCGCACCGAAAGCGAGGTGCGGAGCGGGAGTGCGGGTGATGTCGAAGCATTCGGGGTCGCGAAACTGCTCTGGATCCCGGTTGGCTGCGCCAAGCAGAACGAGCACGCGCTGGCCGGCGCGAATGGTGTGCCCGCCTAATTGCCGGTCGATGAGGGCGGTCCGGCCGACGATCTTGACGGGGCACTCGTATCGGAGTATCTCCTCGATTGCTGGCTTGATCAGCGCGGGATCACGCTGGAGCAAGTGGAGTTGGTCGGGGTGTTCCATCAGGGTGAGCACGCCGTTGCCGATCAGGTTGGCGGTGGTTTCGTGTCCGGCGGTGAGCAACAGGATGCAGGTGGCGAGCACTTCGTCGAGTCCCAATTCGTCGAGTCCCAGTGCGCCATCGCCGCTGCCGTTGTCTCCAAGGCGCAACAGCTGACTGGCTAGATCCCCGCCCGGCCGGTGACGGCGGTCGCCGAGGATGGGCAGAAGATGAAGCGCAATGCTGGCGGTGGCCTCCTCGGCCGCGAGGACCGCCTCCTCGTCAGGGTCGAACTCGAGTATTCCCACCAGCTTGGGGGTCTCGGTACGCAACAGCTGCGCGCCCTCGATGTCGACGTCGAGCAGCTCGCACATCACGGCCAGCGGGATCGGGTAGCCGATGTCGGCGATGACGTCGACGGAATCTGCCGTGTCGAGGTCGGCAAGGGCGGATTTGACCACCGCGGTGATCCGGGGGTGCAGCCCCTCGATGGCCCGGGGGGTGAATGGCGGGGTCAGCAGCCGCCGCAGCCGGGTGTGGTCGGGCGGGTCCATCGTCAGCAAGGTCGCCGGCAGCGTTTGGGTTCCGAGTTCGCCGCGATCCAACCGTGCGGCCAGTGCGGGATTGCGGTTCGGGTCGCTGCTCC
>JALZCN010000209.1 GCA_030863045.1 Actinomycetota bacterium
CGGCGGTGCCCGCGGATCTCGGCCTCATCGCGAACGCCACCGAGCGCGACCCGCACAAAGCGACGCCCCAACGCGGCAGCGACAGACTCGCCGAGACTGGTCTTGCCCACGCCAGGCGGACCGACCAAGGCAAGCACCGCGCCGGCACCTCGCCCGCCGACGACCTGCAGCCCCCGCTCGGAGCGGCGGGCCCGCACCGCGAGGAACTCGATCAGCCGGTCCTTGACCTCGTCCAGGCCGTAGTGGTCGGCGTCGAGAACCGCGCGCGCGGCACGCACGTCGGCGTTGTCCTCGGTGCGAACACCCCATGGCAGCTCGAGAAGCGTGTCGAGCCAGGTACGAATCCAGCCGGCCTCCGGCGACTGATCGCTGGCCCGCTCCAGCCGGTTGACCTCCCGCAGCGCCGCCTCCCGGACCGGCTCGGGCAGATCCGCCTCGTCGACGCGTGTCCGGTAATCATCGGTGGCGTCGGCGTCGTCGTCGCCCAGCTCCTTGCGGATGGCCGCCATCTGCTGGCGAAGCAGGAACTCCCGCTGCGCCTTGTCCATGCCTTCCCGGACATCCGTGCGGATCCGTTCGGCGACCTCCTGCTCGGCCAGGTGCACCCGGCTCCATTCCAGCAGGCGCCGCAATCGGGTCTCGACGTCAACGGTCTCCAGCAACTCGACCTTCTGCGCCATTGACAAATACGGCGCGTAGCCGGCGGCATCAGCCAGCAGCGACGGATCGGTGATCGACTGGACGGAGTCGATGAGCTGCCAGGCGCCGCGTTGCTGGAGAATGGAAATGCCCACGCCGCGGTACTCGCTGGCGAGCTTGCGTACCTGTTCGGTGGCCGGCGACGCGCCGACCTCGGTTACTTCCACCCACAGCGCCGCACCGGGGCCGGTCACCCCGGCACCCACCCGGGCCCGGGTCAACCCCCGCAGGACCGCGACCGGCGCACCTCCGGGCATTCTCCCTACCTGATCAATCACCGCGATGACGCCTAGCGCGGCGTACCGGCCGTCGGGGCGCGGAACAACCAGCAGGCGATCGGTTCCCGCGGCACGAGCAGCATCAACCGCTGCTTGTGCCTCACCGTCGAGCTGGACCGGAACCACCATGCCAGGCAGCAGCACCAGGTCAGTCGACGGTAGTAACGCAAGTTGCGTGGTCACACAGTCTCCTAAAGTTGAGTCTGTGTAGCTCAACCAAGCTCCTGGCCGCGATGTTCCCCCGCTGGCGGTGGGCTATGTGGTGCCGGACCGGCGGGTCAGGGCAGCCGGAAGGTCGATCGACATCGACGCCGCGGTCCTCCAGCGCTGAGACCGGTTACTTGCCAGGCGGCGAACACATGATCTTGGTGACCAAGGTTTCGGTGATGCCCAGCCCGGGAGTGTTCTTGCCGGCCCGTTCCACGATCTGGCGGGGAGTCAATCCCATGCCATTGTATAACCGCACGATTTTTTCTTGCTCACGGGTCCACGGGCGCCGAGCAGATGTTCTTCGACTAGCTGAGCCGCTGCGCCTAGGCTGCTGGTAAGCCACTCCTGCCGCGTCTCGTGCGGACCGGTAGCCAATGCCGAGGCCGCTGTCCTTCTTGCCGAACTCGCCGGCTTCGCCTCGTTTTCTGAGCTCATCCTGATCACCGACGATGAAGGTGTCAGCGCTCTTGTTCACTCCTATCGCGGTGATCGTCAGTCCCTTATGGTGCTTGGCTTGGCACTGCTTCTTGGTACAGTATCGGTAGCCCAGCTCCACGCGCTCAGGAAGTAGTTCGTCGCCGCACTCGATGCACTTCACTGCCAATCCGCATTCCCCACTGCCTTGCCCTGCCGGCGCCGTCGCAGGCAAGCGCAAGACTGTTAACGGTCTCAGCAGGTCGCAAATTCCCGCGCTGTCCCCCCACCAGGCCCATATGGCGATCGCCGCAGTCAACACGATGACGATGCCCGTCCCCCAGGAGTACGCGATGAACCAGTGCCGCCATCTTGACGCCATCGAGCCCGCACCGGCCAGCAGCGACGGCTGCCTGGAGTGCCTCCAGATCGGTTCATGGTGGGTGCACCTGCGCCGATGCGCCACCTGCGGGCACGTCGGCTGTTGCGATTCGTCACCTCACCGGCACGCTACCCGCCACTTCCGCGGTACCGCCC
>JALZCN010000236.1 GCA_030863045.1 Actinomycetota bacterium
GACCGAGGAGGGCCAGCGGCAAGCCGCCGATCTAGCGCGCCTGCTCGCCGGCGAGCCCGTGGTCGCGTTGTACGCCAGCCGCGCTCGACGCGCCCAGCAGTCCGCGCAGCCGATTGCGGCCCTAGACAGCGTGACCATGCACATCCTCGACGGGGTGCACGAGGTGTCGATCGGCGATCTCGAGGGGCGCCAGACGCCGGAGGCGCATCGGACCCTGCACGATATGTACCGCTGCTGGCACTACGGTGATCTCGACCAGGCGCGACCCGGAGGTGAGTCGGGTAAGCAGTTGCTCGACCGCTACCTGGCTGACATCGCAGCGATCCGGGCGGCGCATCGAGACGCTACCGCCGTGCTGGTCAGTCACGGCGCCGCGATCCGCCTGGCCACTGTCGCGCTAGCAGCCAACATCGACGGTTCGTTCGCCGCGCCGCGCCTGCTACCCAATGCCGCCACGGTGTTGCTGGAAGCCGACCGGGTCGGCTGGCGCTGCCTACGCTGGGACGGCATCGAACTCTGGTCCGACTAACCCCAACCGAGTTCGTGCAGGCGGTGCTCGGGGATGCCGAAGTGATGAGCCACTTCGTGCACCACGGTCACCGCGACTTCCTCCACCACTTCCTGCTCGTCCCCGCAGAAATCGAGCAGGGCCTCGCGGTAGATGGTGATCCGGTCAGGCAGGACTCCGCTGTACTGCGAGTCCCGCATGGTCAGCGCGATCCCCTCGTAAAGGCCCAACAGCTCAGGATCGTCTGGATTGCGGGGCTCCACCAGCACCACCACGTTGTCCATCGCCTCGGCAAGCTCGCTCGGGATCAGATCCAGCGCCTCGGCCACCAGTTCGTCGAAGCGGTCGGCGCTCAGCCAGGTACCCATCAGGGCGGTCGGGTTCCCGGAGTGTCCGCCGCGGCCGCCGGAGGCGCGGCCACCGGCGGTGGTGCCGCGTTGCGTGGAGCAGCCGGCGCGGCTTCCTTGCCGACCTGCACCGGTCCCTTGACGCTGCCGGTCACCGGGGCGAAACCGGAACGATCAGGCAGGAAAGCGCCGAGTCGGCAGTCCACCCGAGCGCTTCCGGCCCGCCAGCTCTCCACCCGCAGCGTTTCCCAGAAGAGCGTGAGGCCCTTCTTCCCGGCCACCTCAGGGCCGCCGGCGAAGTCCTTCGCCAGCCGGGTGCACTCCGTGTTCAGCAACCGGTCCTGCGCGGCTTCGTCAGGGTACTCATTGGGGAAAGCGCTCTTGAGGTCCACCACGCCGACCACCTCTACGGCATGGGGGCGACCGCAATCCACCGGGTCGCCCACCGCCTTGCCGTCGTTGCCCAGGCATGTGCCCGGCGAATGCACGTCGGACTGGTCCTGTGCCAGCACGCTGCCGGCGGTGAGGAAAAGCGTTCCGGTACGGCCGGCGGACTGCACGCCGCAACGCAGCGTCCGATCCCCACTTACCCAGCCGGCCTCGCTGGGTTTGATCGCTCCCACCGTGAACCGGCCGAACGGGTCGAAGCGGTCGGCCAGCACCTGGGTGGTGCGTTCGGTGCACCGCTCGGCCACCAGCTGTTGCCAGCGAGCGGGGTCGGGGAACGCGGCCTGGGCGTCGAAGTCGGAGAGTTCCAGCGTCCCGGTGACCTCGAACAGGTGGGGTTCCGAGCAGCTCACCGTTTTGGCGTCCGACGCGTCGGGTTTCTGCCAGGTCAAGCAGGTGTGTGCGGCAGCGCGTAGCGGCTGCGGGCTCGGCGTGGGATCCAGGTCCGGCCCGATGGCGAGCGGCGAGCTCGATCCCGCTGCTCCACCCACCGCCACCAGGGCTATCAGCGCACCCAGTACGGCTCCGGCCGCGATCCGCCCCGCGCTGCGACGGGCGCGCTGCCCGGCAGGGGTCACCGGCGCATCGGGAGCTTGCATCCACACCAACTTGCTACTCGATCGGGGGTAGTCACCCTAGCTGCGCTCCCACCGCACTGGCCATCGTCTGGTCGGTGGCTCTTGCTCACGGCGACGTGCCCGCCTTCCTGCGGGATCTGACCGCCTCGACAACGATCGGGAGCACCGAAAGCACGACGATGCCGATCAGAATTACTTCCACGTTCGCCTTGACGAAGTCGATGCGACCCAGCCAGAACCCGAGCAGGGTGACTCCGGTGGCCCAGGCGATGCCACCGAGGATCGAGTAGGTGAAGTACTTGCAGGGATCCATCCGTCCCACCCCGGCAATCGCCGTGATGAAGGTCCGCACGATAGGAACGAAACGGCCCAGCACGATCGCCCTCGGGCCGTACTTGTCGAAGAAGGCGTGCGTCTTGTCCACGTACTCGCGTTTGAACAGCCGGGAATCCGGCCGATTGAACAGCGCGGGCCCCGCCTTGTAGCCCAGGTAGTAGCCGGCCAGGTTGCCCGCCACGGCACACACCGTAAGCAGCAGGCAAACCAGCCAGATCGGGGCTTCGATGAAACCGTTGGCGACGAACAGTCCGGCGGTGAACAGCAGCGAGTCGCCGGGCAGGAAGAATCCGATCAGCAGGCCGCATTCAGCGAAGATGATCAAACACAGCCCCAGTAACACGTAAGGGCCCAGCATCCGCAACAACTGCTCAGGATCGAGCCAGGACGGACCGAGCGCCAGCGACGTACTGGCGTGGAAAGGCGTCACGGGGTCACGTTAGCTGCCGGCCCAGGCACGCCGGCAGCGCACCCACCATCACCAGGCGCTGACCACACCAGCAAGCCCGCCGGCCACCGCCCCGAGCAGCAGCGCCAGACCGAGCAGCGCTGAGGCCGGCATTCTGGGCTTGGCCCGCACCGGTGCGGATCGAGGATGGTGCGCAGACCCCAACGATGACCCAGGGCCCGGCCCGGAGGCCTGAGCGCGCAGCGCGGCGGACAGTCGCCTTGGCATTTGGTCGCCGTTCACGGCGACCTCGTGAGTGGCTCTGCTAGTTGGCCGGAGGCCAGAACTCCTGTTACGCACTTCGACCTATCTCTATTCCAGGATCCGTTGCAAGGCATCCAGCGCGCGGCTCGCGCTGGATTTCACCGTACCGCGGCTTACCCCGGTGGCCGCCGCGATCTCCGCCTCGCTCATCCCTCCGTAGTAGCGCAGCACCAGCACCTCGCGTTGCCGCGGCGGAAGCTGGCCCAGCGCGAGCACCACCGACTGATGCTCGGTGGTGAGCATCGCCAGCGATTCTGCGGAGCGCGCGTTGGCCTGGTGCGGGGGGACATAGCCGCGCGCGGTCTTGCGGCGCCGCAGCACCGAACGCGAGCCGTTGACCACTGCGGTGCGCAGGTAGCCCAGCGCGGCCGCTTCGTCCCGCAGCCCCGACCAGTGCCGGTGCAGTCCGGTGAAGGCCTCCTGCACCACGTCTTCTGCGGTGGCCGCCTCATCGACCAGCAGGATCGCCAGTCGCACCAGCCGCATCCGGTGCTGCCGGTACAGATCCTCCAGTGTCAGCGGAGCCTCGGCAGGGGCACCGGCTGGATGGTCGGTGGATGCATCCAGTACCCGCAGGTGGCCAAGGGTCATCTCGATCGAGTGCTGCACATGCATGCGGTCCAGCGATTCTTCGGGAGCCACCCCGGAAACGTACTGCGGCCACCGCACGCCCATCCGATCGCGTCTGGCCCGTCGTGTCCTGGACGGACGGGTGAGCCATACTGCGGCGCAAACGTGCAACCGAACCCAGCACCAGATAGTCGGAGGTCACCCGCCATGCCCATCGCGACGCCCGAGGTCTACAGCGAGATGCTGGACCGCGCGAAGGCCGCCGAGTTCGCCTACCCGGCGATCAACGTGACGTCATCGGAGACGTTGAACGCGGCGCTGCGCGGGTTCGCCGAAGCTGAAAGCGACGGCATCGTGCAGCTGTCCACAGGTGGGTCGGAGTTCGCCTCAGGCACCGCGGTCAAGGACATGGTCACCGGCTCGCTGGCGATGGCCGAGTTCGCGCACGTGGTGGCGGCGAGGTATCCGGTCAACGTCGTGCTGCACACGGATCACTGCCCGGAGAACAAGCTCGACACCTTCGTCCGGCCGCTGATCACGATCTCCCAGGAGCGGGTGGCCCGTGGGGAGAACCCGCTGTTCCAGTCCCATATGTGGGACGGTTCAGCCACCGAGTTGCATCGCAATCTGACCATCGCTGCCGAGCTGCTCGAGGTATGCGCCAAGGCGAAGATCGTCCTGGAGGTGGAGATCGGCGTCGTCGGCGGCGAGGAGGACGGCGTTGCAAACGAGATCAACGAGAAGCTCTACACGACAGCCGAGGATTATGAACTGACCGTCGAGGCGCTTGGTGCCGGCGAGCAGGGCCGGTACTTGCTGGCCGCGACGTTTGGCAACGTGCACGGCGTATACAAGCCGGGCAACGTCAAGCTCCGCCCGGAGATTCTCAAGATGGGCCAGCAGGTGGCCGCTCGCAAGGCGGGGCTACCTGACGGCGCGCAACCCCTGGACCTGGTGTTCCACGGCGGGTCCGGTTCACAGCTGGAAAAGATTCACGAGGCGCTGTCGTACGGCGTAATCAAAATGAACGTTGACACCGATACTCAGTATGCCTTCACCCGGCCGATAGCGGCCCACATGTTCAAAAATTACGATGGCGTGCTCAAGATTGACGGTGACGTCGGTAACAAGAAGGTCTACGACCCGCGGTCCTACCTCAAGGCGGCTGAGCAATCGATGGCTGCCCGGGTCGTGCAAGCCTGCGAAGACCTTCGCTCCGCCGGTCGGACGCTGGCAGGTTAGGGGCTCTTCAAGAGCCACCAACCCCCCTTGCCGCTGCCGTTGACGACTATCAACCCCAGTCGGCGGGGCGGCGCCATCGACCGGCCACGGCAGGATGGAGCGATGAACGTGCATGGCAACCTGCTGGGGCCCAACCCGACGCTGCTGCCCGAGCGGCCCGACGCCGAGGCGGCCCTCGCCGCAGCAAATGATCCTGCGACAGTCGCCGCCGCATACCCCGAATTCTCCGCCGCCTGGGCGGCGCTGGCCGAACGGGCGCTCGATGAAGGGGACGCGGTCGCCGGCTATGCCTTCGCCCGCACCGGGTATCACCGCGCGTTGGATCAGCTCCGTCGCGCCGGCTGGAAGGGTCACGGGCCGGTGCCGTGGTCGCATGGACCCAACCGGGGTTTCCTGCGGGCGCTGGCCGCACTGGCCAGAGCGGCCGCCGAGATCGGCGAGGATCCCGAGGCTCGGCGGTGCCGGGACTTTCTCGACGAGTGCGATCCGGTCGCGGCCGAGGCGCTCGGGCTGGAGTGACGCCCGGATCAGGGGCGCCGGGGAACGGCTCAACCCCTGGATCACCGGTGGTTTTCGGGGAACACCCGCAGCCCGCCGCCGACCGCGACCGGGACACCATCAACCTGACCGACCTCACATGATCGGCAGAAACACGCCCTAGCCCGGGTTACGAGCCAGCAACCAGTCCTCGGTGTGCCGGTACCAGGTCCAGCGGTCGGTAGTGCGGGCGGCGACGCCGTCGCGCCACACATCGGTCGGCTGGCAACCCAGCTGCACGGCGCGCCCGGCGGCATGCCTTGCCCGACGCCTGAGCAGCCCGCGGCGCACCACACGGACTACCAAACCAAGCTCCCGGTCCGGGACCACTTCCAGCCGGGCGGCCCGCCCGCGCAACACCAGCTCGTCGTCGCAGTAGGCCACCCCGTCCACCGGCCGTATCACG
Source organism: Actinomycetota bacterium (assembly GCA_030863045.1). Taxonomy (GTDB): domain Bacteria; phylum Actinomycetota; class Actinomycetes; order Mycobacteriales; family Pseudonocardiaceae. The sequence continues at coordinate 5,684 of JALZCN010000236.1, forward strand.
CCGAGCCCCATCAGCACGCCACCGGCGTCATCGCGCACCAGGGGTACCCGCTCCGGTTCGCCGCACAGCGCCACCTGCGCCGCCACCGACGGCGCCACCGGTAACCCCCACAGCCGGGCCACTGCCGACGACGCCGAGGACGGTACGTAGCCCACCGGCACTGTCCCGACGGCATCGGTGCGCAGTAGCCGCAGCAGCACAGCGGCGAGGTCGGCATCGGTGCCGACAACCACTAGGCGGCGACCGTCCAGGCCGGCCAACAGCGATCCGAGGTCCTCGCGACCCGGACGAGCCGGCACCGTGGCCGTGGCCGCAGCCGGCTCAGGACCGGGCCACCGAGCGGACCCGCAGGTCAGCACCAGTGCCTCGGCCATATTCATCCCTGGAAGGTCTACGCTCGCCTCCGCGCGCCCGAACCGACCTCACTGGAGTACCACATGCCGGCGATCGTCCTGATCGGCGCCCAGTGGGGCGACGAGGGCAAAGGCAAGGCCACCGACCTGCTCGGCGAACGGGTCCAATGGGTGGTGCGCTACCAGGGGGGTAACAACGCGGGCCACACCGTGGTGCTGCCCGACGGGCAAGACTTCGCGCTGCACCTCATCCCGTCGGGCATTCTGACTCCGGGCGTGACCAATGTCATCGGCAACGGCGTGGTGGTGGACCCCGGCGTGCTGCTCGACGAGCTAGCCGGCCTGGAAGCCCGCAACGTGGTCACCGAGCGGCTGCTGATCTCCGCCGACGCACATTTGATCATGCCGTATCACGTCGCGATCGACCGGGTCACCGAACGCTACCTGGGCAAAGCCAAGATCGGCACCACCGGACGCGGCATCGGGCCCGCCTACCAGGACAAGGTGGCTCGGGTAGGGGTGCGGGCTCAGGACCTGCTGGATGAGAAGATCCTGCGGCAGAAGGTCGAGGCCGCGCTGGAGTTCAAGAACCAGGTCCTGGTCAAGGTCTACAACCGGCGTGCCTTGGATGCCGACCAGGTGGTGGACACCATGCTCGACCAGGGCGGGCACTTCGCCCACCGGATCGCGGACACCCGACTGCTACTCGATGAGGCGCTGAGGCGCAGCGAGACGGTGTTGCTGGAGGGCAGCCAGGGCACACTGCTCGATGTCGACCACGGCACCTATCCCTTCGTCACCTCCTCGAATCCGACCGCGGGCGGTGCATGCGCCGGGTCGGGCATTGGACCGACGAAAGTCACCGCTGTGGTGGGAATCCTCAAGGCATACACCACGCGCGTCGGTTCGGGTCCGTTCCCGACCGAACTGCACGACGCGATGGGGGAGCGGCTGCGCAAATCCGGCGGGGAGATCGGCGTCACCACGGGGCGGGCCCGACGGGTCGGCTGGTTCGACGCGGTGATCGGACGCTACGCGGCCCGGGTGAACGGCGTCACCGACTTCTTTTTGACCAAGCTCGATGTGCTGTCCGGTCTGGAGTCGGTGCCGGTCTGTGTGGCCTACGACATCGACGGCAGGCGTACCGACGAGATGCCGATGACCCAGACCGACCTGCACCACGCCGTGCCGGTGTACGAGGAATTGCCTGGCTGGTGGGAGGACTTGTCCCAGTGCCGCACCCTCGACGAGCTGCCCGCCAACGCCCGCGCTTACGTGGCGCGGCTCGAAGAGCTCTGCGGAGCACGGATCTCGGCCATCGGCGTCGGCCCGGGCCGCAACCAGACGATCGCGCTTCGCGACGTAGCGACCTAAAGTGCGCTAACCGGTGAGCAGGTGCACCAGACGCGCCGAGTTCGACAAGAGAGCTGTTCGCGGAACTCGCGACAACGCTCCTGTCG